>CAIWDQ010000450.1 GCA_903911455.1 uncultured bacterium | reverse complement strand
TGTTATTTTAGTTTAGATAAAAAAATAGAAGACATGTATTAATATTAATCGTACATTTGTAGTAAGTTTTGAAAAAATATGCGTTAACCCTAGTCTTTAGGCTAGGGACGAATAAAATAAGCTAGTACGGGGCTTTAGCCCTGACTTTATAACTATAAAACTTTCAGGGATAAATCCCTAATTATGTGTAAGATTATATCCCAAAGCATAAATGCTGGGGTTAATAAATAAAGAAAGACTAAATATATATTTAAAATTAAGAAAATAAAATCATATACCTATTAATAATTTAAATGCATCAACCAAAAAGAGAACATCCTAAAGAAAAATCAGAATTGCATCCTCGTAATAAACATCGGGAGCGATATGATTTTAAAATACTTATTGCATCATGTCAGGATTTAGCTAAATATGTTAAGTTGAATGCATATGATGATGAATCTATAGATTTCTTTGATCCTGAAGCTGTAAAGATGCTTAATAAAGCATTGCTTAAGCATTATTATAATATAGAATATTGGGATATTCCACAAGGTTATTTGTGTCCTCCTATCCCCGGAAGGGCTGATTATTTACATTATATAGCCGATCTTTTGAGTAAATCAAATAAAGATGTAATTCCTAAAGGTAATACTATTAAATGTTTGGATATTGGTGTAGGTGCTAATTGTGTGTATCCTATTATAGGTAATAAAGAATATGGCTGGAGGTTTGTAGGTACTGATATAGATGCTGTTGCTATAGCTTCGGCAAATAAAATAGTAGAAATGAATCCTTCATTAAAGGATAATATAGAAATAAGATTGCAAAAGAATCCTAAAGCTATCTTTAAAGGAATTATAAATAAAGATGAACGCTTTGATGTTACGATTTGTAATCCTCCATTTCATGCTTCCGCTAAAGAAGCTAAGGCTGGAACAATGCGTAAACTAAATAATCTTAAAAATAAAAAAGTAAATGATATTAAGCTTAACTTTGGCGGCACCAATAATGAACTTTGGTGCGATGGGGGTGAAGTGGGGTTTGTTGAAAATATGATAAAAGAAAGTAAGGAGTATGCAGATAATTGTTTATGGTTTACTACTTTGATATCTAAAGAATCAAACCTTAAAAGTGCTTATTATTTTCTTGAAAAAATAAAAGCAATGAACGTAAACACTATTGAGATGGGACAGGGAAATAAGAAAAGTAGAATAATTGCCTGGACATTTTTAGAGAAAGAACGGCAAAAGAAATGGATAGATTTAAGATTGAAATAAAAAGAAATACATAAATAAGACATATTATTATAAAAATCAATAACAAAATAAATACTATTATAAAAACAATTAAAATAAATACAAAATGGAAGAAGAATTGACAGATGAACAGGTGGATGAATTATGTATGTTTATGCGTGTGATAGATCTTTTTGATAAGAATAAAGAAATTATTGACAAAGATCCTATAATATTTGAAGCTAATAAAGAACTTAGAGAGAAAGTGAATAGTATTATGGATTTGCTTACTGATGAGCAAAAGGATAGGGTGTTGGAAGAGCATAAAATACAATCAGAGTATGTTGCAAAACAGATAGAAAAGGATAAAAAGAAGGCAGAAAAGAAAAAGCTAAAAGAAGAAATGAATAAAAATAAAAAGACAGAAGAAGATAGTAAGTCAACTAAGAAATAATAGTTGTTAAAAACAGATTGTATTTAAAAAAATAATTAAAATAATCCTATCATGGAAGAAGAATTAAGCGAAGAGAAAGTGGCTCAACTATGCAAGTTTATGCGTATTATAGATTTGTTTGATAAACATAAAGCCGAGATAGACCCTTTTACAGAAATTGTAGATTCAGTGCAAGAAATTAGAGAACTTGTTGATAAAATCATGTCCTTACTTAGTGATGAACAGAAGGACTATGTGCTGGAAGTGCATAAAATACAAACTGAGTATCTGGAAGCACAATTAAAAAAAGATAAAATTGAAGAAGCAAAGAAAAAGAAATAATTTAGTGTAAACAATTAAATAATAATTTGATGGAAAAGGTAGACGACAAAGCGGTTGAAGAGATTTGTATGTATTTAAGATTACTGGATTTTATGAAATTAAATGATATAAATTTAAAAGCTAACCAAGAATTGCAAGATAATTTAAATGATCTTAATGCTAGTTACAATACTATGATGGAAATATATACACCCGAACAACAGGCATATATACTCGAAAGATATAAGGAAGAAAAAGATCAAAACATTGATGAGAAATAAATAAACAAGAAAAAGAAAAACCAAAAACTCGAAATCATGAAAAGAGTAGGAATCATTATTTTCTTAAGCCTTTTAATCTGCAAAGTTGGATTTTCACAAACTCCTGATTATACAAAATATGTAAATCCATTTATAGGAACGGGAGCTTTAGATAGTTTAAGTTTGTCGGGGAGTAATTTCCCGGGAGCTTGTATGCCTTTTGGTTTGGTTCAGCTTAGTCCTGATACTAGAGAATATCCTGACGATCCTTGCAGTGGGTATGATTATAATGATTCAACAATACTTGGCTTCAGTCATACTCATTTAAATGGCACCGGTTGCCCTGATCTTTACGACTTTTTGTTTATGCCTTTTGGTGGTGATATTAAATGGAAAGCAGGCAGTGATGATGGTAAAACTAAAGGATTTCGTTCAAAATACAGTCATAAAACTGAAAGTGCAACTCCAGGTTATTATAGTGTTATATTAGATGATTATAAGATCAAAGCTGAACTAACTGCAACCGAACATTGTGGTATGCACAGATATACATTTGCAAATAAAGATAAGAAACATCATTTAATTGTTGATCTGGATCATTCGTTAGTTAGAAATAGTCCTTATAGATTTTGTAAGATACTTTCGTCAGAAGTAAGAGTTGTAAATAATAAAACTATAGAAGGGTACAGAATTATATCTGGCTGGGCTAAATTACGAAAAGTTTATTTCAGAGCTGAGTTCTCTCGTCCATTTGATTCGCATGTATTTAAAGCAGGCCAGTATGAGTTTGCTGATGTTGTTATTGCCAATCATACCGAATTGAAAATCATTATGAATTTTGATAAAGATAATGATAAACCTTTAATAGTTAAAGTCGGTATTTCATCAGTTTCGACCGAAGGGGCTAGAGAGAATCTAAATGCTGAGATTGAAGACTTTGATTTTGATGCAATCTCTAATCTTGCTAATAAAACATGGAACAAAGAATTATCATGTGTTGATATTAAAGGGACTGAAGTACAAAAAAGAATTTTCTATACTGGGATGTATCATATGTTTATACAACCAAATAATATTGCAGATGTTAACGGAAATTATTTAGGTACTGATAATAGTATTCAGAATGCTCCAGATAAAAAACATTATAGTACCTTCTCGTTATGGGATACTTACCGTGCTGCTCATCCACTTTATACTCTAATAAAAGAAGATAGAGTTGCCGGGTTTATTAATTCAATGCTTCGTCAATATAAGTCCTATGGTTATCTTCCTATTTGGCAACTGTGGGGGACAGATACTTACTGTATGATTGGCAACCATGCAATACCTGTTATTGTGGATGCTTTTTTTAAAGATATTCAAGGGATAGATTATAAGCTGGCATATGAAGCAGTTAAGATGTCTTCAATTACTTCGCATAAAAATGCTCCTTTTAATGTGTTGGATAAATATGGATATTTCCCTGAAGATATTCAGACACAGTCGGTATCTATTACTATAGAGATTGCTTATAATGATTGGTGTGTTGCTCAAATGGCAAAGAAGATGAGTAATATGGATGATTATTATTACTTTTTGAAGCGTTCGGAAAGTTATAAGAATCTTTTTGATAAAAGTATTGGTTTCTTTAGAGCAAAAAATAGTAATAACCAATGGATCAATCCATTTAATCCTTTGGCTTATGGTGGTAATGGTGGTTTCCCTTTCACTGAAGGTAATGCCTGGCAATATCTATGGTATGTACCTCAAGATGTTAATAGTTTTGTTGATTTGATGGGAGGCAAAGATAAATTTGCTCAGAAACTTGATACCTTTTTTACTTTACAAGCTAAACCTGAAGATATAAATGGGAATGCTTCTGGATTTATTGGACAATATGCGCATGGCAACGAGCCTAGTCATCATATTGCTTATCTTTATGATTTTGTTGGACAGCCCTGGAAGACACAATATTATTGTGCTAAAGTAATGAATGAGTTGTATAATGATAATCAATCTGGATACTCCGGTAACGAAGATTGTGGGCAGATGTCAGCATGGTATTTGTTTAGTTCAATGGGGTTTTATCCTGTTAATCCTGCAAATTCGGTTTATTGTTTTGGTTCTCCACAGTTAGAAAAAGCAACGATTAATCTGGCTAATGGTAAACAATTTAAAGTTATAACCAATAATGCAGGTGGTGATAATATTTATATTCAAAAAATTATCCTTAACGGGAAAGCTTATACTAAGAATTATATTACACATAATGATATTGTTTCGGGTGGAGTTATTGAATTCTTTATGGGGAAGAAGCCTAATAAAAACATGGCTTCTTACGAAATTCCTATCTCTTTTGCTAAATAAATTACTAATTACGTTATTTAGAATAGCAAAGAGCACTTTACTGATAGCACAATGTAGTTTTGATATATTATTGTGTACTGATAAAATAATATCATGTAGGCTTATTTTATTTATGTGTTGATATGAAAAAACGATGTGCAAAAGTAAAAAAGCAAAGTGTAGGAAATATTTAGCAATAGGTAAAAATATAAAAACATTGACCAAACATGTAAAAACAATTGCAGTTCTATAAAAACATAGACCAAAACATGTAAAAACAATTGTAGTTCTATAAAAACAATGGCTATGTATGTAAAAACAATTGCAGTTCTACAAAAACATAGCCCCAAACATGTAAAAACAATTGCAGTTATACTTTCGCAATGACATCGGTAACAAAAACAATGCAGTTTTACACAAAAACAATGCAATTCACAAATTAATATTTACGAGTTTAAGGTTTGACGAATAGTGTTTTAGCATCGTTGCTGCGTTCAATATGTAGAATAAAGGAATTTGTAGTTTTTTTTAAGCTGTTAAGCTGCGGCTTTTTTTTACTTTTTATTTCATTTACTTTTTTCATGATAAAAAAGTAACAAAAAATCTAGACTGCAAATCATTTACTTCAAAACTAAACTTTTTAAAATCTTCCCGCAATCCAATAATCCCGAAAGACCTCACCCCCGCCTCTCCTAAAAGGAGAGGAGCTTTTGCGTTGGAAATATCTAATTATCGTGTTGGATTCGCGGATTGCTACGCACATGCGCTCACACATTTTAAATAGCTTGTTTTGTTGCATAAATGATTTGATGTCATGAAAAAAATGTAAAATTGATGATGGGAAAATGGAAAATGTAAAAAATGGATGAAACTAAACAATGTGTCCAAAGATAGATATTATGTTTTTTCATTATTAATAGATGTGTTAGGTGGGAGTGTGTTGTGATTATTTTACATATTATTAACATTATAATTCTATCATATTATTTAAAAGAATAAATTAATAGATTACTTTTGTGTCTTTATAGAATCTATTTAAAATTTATTGAAATCTTAAGTAAATAAAGAATGCTGACTTCCCGCTAATGTTTAATTTTTAATTACGTTAGGTTGATGCGAAAAGTTATGCTTTTGAAAAGTCCTTAGAATCAGTAGTCTTAATAGCAAGTACTGAGTCGCTTTTGGACATGAATTAGCTATATAACATTTTATAAAAAAACACATTAACAAAACGAATAATTATTAATTAAATATTAAATATCATGAACAGAGGTATTAACAATCGTTTAAAAATTTATGCTCTATTAAATGCCTTTTATATTAAATATAAGGCTATTATTGATTTGAACATTATGATAATGGCATATTATATTGCCATAGAATTGAACAGGGTAGAATTAGAGTTGCTGATTCCACAAGCAACGGGTGATAATAGTGGTATTGCACTTGGAAAGCAAGTTGATAGAGTTACATTAACTAATGAAATACTTAAAAATTCAAATACTGCTTCCAGTTGTTTGCATAAGGCAGGGAATTTGGCAATGGCAAAGAAACTAAAAATAACAAGGTCGGCACTTAACAGGATGACTGCTGATGAACTTAATGCTTTTGCAATAATGGTGGTAAGTGAATGTACGCTTTTATTAACTGTATTAGTAGGTTCGGGAGTTACTGCTTTGACTCTTGCTAAAATAACAACTGCAAAGAATGTTTTCTATAATGAAAAAGATGAACCTATCACCAAAATTAAATCAAACGCAACTATTAATGAAGAAATTGATGTACTTGACAACACAAATCAGGTAATTATCAGAGATGAATTAAAAGGTGCTATGATGTTTTATATGGACTCTGACCCTGTAATGTATAGTGAGTTTTTAAGAATGACTAAGGCTCCTAAGGTTGGTGTAAGAAAACCTACAGGAAAAAGAATAGTAAAATTTGAAGCAAGTGTACAATTATTACATGATCTTACTTCGGAACCTATTAAGTATGGTGTTGTTAAATTTGTAAATGTAAGAGGGAGTTTTATTACTGATGAAAATGGAATGACAAAAGCAATGTTACCATTAGGCGGACAATTAGGAAAAGTAGTAGCTGTAGATTTTATAAATCAAAATTTTGTATTTACTCAAACTGAAGCAGGTTATTCAATTGTAATTAGAATGATACCTACTGGAGTATAGGAAGAAGTGCCTTGAGTACTTGGAATGCCTTGAATACTTAGAGTTATAAGACAATAAGAAGCCTCATCATTTATGGTGGGGCTTTTGTTTTTATTAAATATTTATTGTTTATATTAAATAAAAAAGTAATTTTACAGACTTAAAGAAAATACGTAATAAATGGCAACTAAATCTTCAAACCAAAATCTACACGACGCTAAAACAGCTAAAAAAGATGAGTTTTACACTCAGCTATCCGATATAGAAAAGGAGTTGAAACATTACAAAGAGCATTTTAAAGATAAAGTTGTATTGTGTAATTGTGATGACCCACGTGTAAGTAATTTCTTTCATTATTTTTCTTTTAATTTTGAACAATTAGGGCTAAAGAAATTAATAGCTACTTGTTATAAAAATCAAAATATTGATTTGTTTAGCGAACATACATCCGAACAAGCTATATATTTGGAATACTATGGTGATAAAAATGGAAATAATGTACCTGATGCCGATGAAATTGGTATTAAACACCTTAAAGGTGATGGCGATTTTAGGAGTAGGGAATGTATTGAACTCTTGAAACAAGCCGATATTGTAGTAACAAATCCACCCTTTTCTTTATTTAGAGAATTTGTAGCTCAGTTAGTAAAATATGATAAGAAATTTCTAATTATTGGAAATCTTAATGCTGTAACTTACATAGATGTTTTCAAACTAATAAAAGAAAATAAATTATGGTTAGGTGCTAGTATTCATAGTGGAGATAGAGAGTTTGGAGTACCGGATGATTATCCATTGGAATCAGCAGGAAATAGAATAGATAGTGATGGTAAGAAATATATTCGTGTAAAAGGGGTTCGTTGGTTTACTAATTTAGATTATACAGAAAGACATGAAGATTTAATTTTATGCAAAAAATATAATTCCGAAGAATATCCAAAATATGACAATTATGATGCTATAAATGTAGATAAAACAAATGATATTCCTTTGGATTATAATGGTATTATAGGAGTACCAATTACATTTATGGATAAATATAATCCAGTACAATTTGAGATAGTTGGATGCAATAGAGGTGTTGATCAAGACCCAAACAAAATTTATGGACGAGGTTCTTTTCTGAATGGGAAAGAAACATTTAAACGTTTGTTTATTCGCAATAAGAAAATATAATTTATGAAAATAGAATTAAAAGAAATTACAGTCCGCGATTTAGTAGAAGGCTACAAAGATAAAGATGAAAATGGAGTGGTAGGTTATGGAGGCAAGCTTGATATTCGTCCGCCATACCAAAGAGAATTTATTTATAAAGATAAGCAAAGAGACGCTGTTATTAATACCATTATAAAAGATTTTCCTCTTAATGTTATGTATTGGGCAGTTAGGGAAGATGGGAATTATGAAGTAATAGACGGACAACAACGTACTATTTCGGTTTGTCAATATGTAACAGGTGAGTTTGCTTATCTGTACAGGTATTTTCATAATATGAAAAACGATGAGCAGGAACAAATCCTTAACTATCCACTGATGATTTATCTTTGTTCAGGTACTGATAGTGAAAGATTGGAATGGTTTAGAACCATAAATATAGCAGGCGAAAAACTAACAGATCAGGAATTGCGCAATGCTGTATATGCCGGACCGTGGGTGTCGGATGCTAAACGTTATTTTAGTAAAAACGGTTGTGTAGCTTTTAAAATAGGAAATGATTATATAAACGGTTCAGCCATTCGTCAGGAATATTTTGAAACTGCTATTGATTGGATTAATAATGGAAATATAGAAGTATATATGGCAAATCATCAGCACGATCAAAATGCCAGTGCTTTGTGGATATATTTTCAATCAGTAATTACATGGGTAAATGCAACCTTCACCACTAAAAGAAAATTTATGAAAGGAGTGGATTGGGGCATACTATATAATAAATACAAAGAAGTTGTTGTTGACACCAAAGCAATAGAAGAAGAAACAGCCAGATTGATACTTGATGATGATGTAACTAAAAAGAGCGGAATATATCCGTATATTTTAACTCGTGACGAAAAACATCTTTCAATTCGTACATTCTCTGATAATATAAAACAAAAGGTATACGAACGTCAGGAAGGTATTTGTGTGAAATGTGGAAAACATTTTGAAATCTACGAAATGGAAGCCGACCATATTACACCTTGGCACGAAGGAGGTAAAACAATTGAAGAAAATTGTCAGTTGTTGTGCAAAAACTGCAATAGAATTAAATCGGGGAAATAGGGACACCAACAAATTGTATTAAGTTTATAAATTAAAAAAGTTAAGGATTATGAAAATATTAGAATTTGTTAAATCGTTATCTGTTGAAGAATTTAAAGAATTAGAAGATGCTATTAAATCTATTAAAGAAGAAAAAAACATATCGCGTCATACAATAAAAGATTTTATAGCAGCACATAGAAATGATATGTCAGTAAGATTGCGTCATGCACTAGAAAGGACAATATATTTAAATTATAATTATATGGATGAATTAAACAGACAGATTGTTTATAATACGCATAGTACAGGACAAAAAACAATTACTGAATTAGAATGTCTGTTGAGAGAATGTAATATTGATACAAAATATTATATGAGCATTAAACTTAGAAAAAGATATGGGGATTATAAATAATGAAGATGTAATTAATTTTTATTACTTTTGTAAATTATTTAAAAATTTATTCAATAACAAAAACATTATAACAAAAAAAATGACAACAATTGAATTTCTCCCTACAACAGATTTTAAAATTTTAAAAGTTATTCAAATTGAAGGTCCAGAATGGAATAGGTTTTCTGGTTATTTACCTTATCTAAGAACTTTCAATCCAAAACAATATGACCATAAAAAAGGAGATATTTTGGATGAAAAAATCCTAGAAGCCCTGCAACATTATTTTCCTAATTCATTTCTTAGATATAATCTTGAAATAGTTTTTAAAGGACAACTTGAAGATAATTTAAATAATATTGAAGGTGGTTCTAGAAAGGAAATTACTCTTCAGTTTTCACCAGATATTCCTTATGAATTAGTTCCTCAATTAGTAGGTAAAACACTTTATGCTTATCCATGGAAATTTGAAATAAGATTGCTTTTCAGTGAAAATAATGATAGAAAAAATTTAATTAATGGGTTTTACATATGTAGTTTACCATATGACAAACTTGATGATATTGTTAAAACTATCACTCCTTCATAATTTAAATCAATTAAAAGTGATCTGTCACGCATCTTAAAAAAATTATCCCCTAATAATAACAATTTAATTTTATATTTATGGAAAACGAGTTTATTTTAAAAGTAAAAAAAGAACTAGATAAAACTAGTTGGGACTTTGAAAGAAAAGAAATTATTAAAAAAGCTGTAAAAACTTTAAGAGAAGAGGGTTATACAGATACTAAAATTAGAGAATTGTTTAAAATAGAATGCATTAAAGAACAAGATAATTCTCAAATGATTAATAATAATGCAAGATATTTAGAACTTTTAAACGACATTTTAAATAGTTAGTTTATGTGGTTACAAAATTTAGCTCTAATTGGAGGAGTTATTGCTGGTATTGGTTCTGTAGCTACAGCAGCTATAGCATGGTTTCAATTGTCAGGTTTAAACAAAAGTCTTGTTGCAAATAACCTTATGACTATTTTTGAAATAGAGTTTGAACTTAATAGACGAAAAGAAAGATTATCTGAAATTAGAAAAGGAAATGAAGAATTCCTTAATAAATTTAGATCACAGACACCTTCAGAAGAGGATAAATCAATGATAAAATTACTTGATGGTCATAGAAAAGAAGCTTATGAGAATTATCTAAATGTTTTTGATAGATTATGTTATTTTGTAATAAAAAAGAAACTTGATGAAAATGATTTTAGACTTGAATATCGTGATATGCTTTTCAAAACTATTCAAGACGACCAAGAAGGTACTTTTAATACCGGTACAAAATTTAGAAATATGGAAAAACTTTTTAATGAATGGAAAGATAAATAACACTTTTATTTTAAATTTAATCTTACACACGTACAAAATTAGATCATAACTAACATTTACAATAGCCCTTCATACTTTAAAGAATATGCTGGGCTTTTTTCTTATTTTCTTTTATATTTAAACCCGAGCTTCGGTTATAAGACCCCACCTAACCTCCCCTGGGAGGGGAGGAATTTGATTTAAGGCATTTATGAAGATTAGAATTCATTTAACTAATGTTGTTATTCTTCTTCTCTTTTATATTTAAACCCGAGCTTCGGTTATAAATATAAATATAATCATAAAAATAAAAACCTAACAGGAAAACAATACCTGTTAGGTTGAATTCATAATTCTTAAATCGCCAAATCGCCAAATCGCAATATCACCAAATCGCAAAATCTTTTATATTTAAACCCGGACTTCGGTTATAATTATAATAATCATCATAAAAATACAAACCTAACAGGAAAACAATACCTGTTAGGTTGAATTCATAATTCTTAAATCGCAATATCAGCAAATCACCAAATCGCAAAATCTTTTATATTTAAACCCTGACTTCGGTTATAAATATAAATATAATCATAAAAATAAAACATAACATCTTTATATTTAAAGATATTAAATGGTTTATATACATCTTAAAGAAGCAACATTAAAAATATGTTGCTTTTTTTTATTTTTAATTGTTATTAAGTACAGAATGTTTCGTACATTTGTTAACCGAAAATTATGATTAAAATTAGATAGAAACAATACTTAAAACCAACTTAATTATGCACATTGCAATAGCAGGAAACATAGGTTCAGGTAAAACAACATTAACAGGACTACTGGCTAAACAATACAAATGGTCAGCACATTACGAAGATGTAGATACCAATCCTTATCTACAAAGTTTTTATGAAGACATGCGCCGCTGGTCTTTCAATCTTCAGATTTACTTTTTAAATAGTAGGTTCAGACAAGTAGTTGATATTCGAAAAAAAGGGAAGTCGGTAATTCAAGATAGAACTATTTATGAAGATGCATTTATTTTTGCTCCTAATCTTCATGATATGGGTTTGATGACTACTCGTGATTTTGAAAACTATTCTTCTTTATTTGAGTTGATGGCTTCTTTTATTCAACCACCAGATCTATTAATTTATCTAAAAGCAAGTGTTCCAACTTTAGTCAATCAGATACAGAAAAGAGGCAGAGAATATGAATCTTCGATAAGAATTGATTATTTAAAAAGTTTAAATGATAGATATGAAGAATGGATAAATACATATAAAGCCGGCAGATTACTAATTATTGATGTCGATAATTTAAATTTCTCTGATAATCCTGAAGATTTAGGATATGTTATTGAAAAGATAAATGCTGAAATAAACGGATTGTTTTAATCAAAATAATAAATGAAAATAATAGGAGTAATTCCATCACGATTTGCATCATCTCGTTTCCCCGGGAAACCTTTAATTGATATTGAAGGCAAAACAATGATTCAGAGAGTTTATGAACAATGTAAAAAATGCGAATTGTTAACTGATTTAATTGTTGCAACTGATGATGATAGAATTTTTAAACATGTAAAAGGTTTTGGTGGTGAAGTTGTGATGACATCTTCAACTCATACCAGTGGTACAGAAAGATGCTTCGAAGTAACTGAAAAACTCAATGCTTCAGATGATGATATTATTATTAATATTCAGGGTGATGAACCTTTTATTGATCCTCAACAGATAGAACAATTAATATCATGCTTTGAAGAGCCAAATGTTGAGTTAGCTACCTTGATAAAAAAAATCATTTCGGGTGTTGATATTATTAATCCAAATATTGTAAAAGTTGTAAAGAACTTTAGTTCTGAAGCTATCTATTTCAGCCGCTCCCCTATTCCTTATGTTAGAGGAAGAAAAGCTGAGGACTGGATAAGTGAAACACATTTCTATAAACATATTGGGATTTATGGTTATAAACAATCAATTTTGGAGCGTATCGTAAATCTTTCAACAGGTGAATTAGAGAAAGCTGAATCATTAGAACAATTAAGATGGCTTGAAAGTGGCTTCAAAATCAAGGTTAAAGAAACAGATTTTGAAAGTTTTGCCATAGATACTCCTGAAGATTATTTTAAGATAATTAATAAGTAAGTATGACATATTTTTCTTGTTTAAATAAATTAAATGGATATCGTTAAATATATTGTAGAGATTCTGATAGACAATGATCAGGTAGTTATTCCGGGTTTAGGTGTTTTGAAAACTGAATATAAATCTGCTATAATTCATCCTGTTGATCATTCTTTTAATCCTCCTGCAAAAGCTTTAATCTTTACAGAAAGTACTTCTGATGATAAATTACTTACTAAAAGAATTTCTGAAGGGGAAAATATTAGTATTGATGAAGCTGAAAACGAAATTAAGACTTTAGTTGATGTTATTCATTCAGATATTGAAAAGAAAAAGATTGTAGTAGTAGAAGGGCTAGGAAGTTTCTCTTTAGATTCAAATAATAAAATCATCTTTAAAACAGATGATAATAATTTGTTTAATGATTCATTTGGTCTTACAGATTTTCAATCACCTGCAATTGTCAGGAACGATTTTAAAGAAATGGCTGAAGCTAAAATAGCTGAAGAAAAGGAGAAAGTTTTAAGACGAAGGAAGAGAAATAGAAGAATAATCTTTGCTACAGGAATTGCAGCTTTATTAGTTGCTTTTCTTTATGTCTATTATTTTACTGATATCTTTAATAGTCTACAATATCAAAATAAAACTATTATTGTAAACGATATTCCCAAAGCTAAACCTAAAGTTATTGTGGTTGATACAATTGTTAAAGACACTACAAAAATAATAGTACAACAAAATCAAGATACTTTAAAGAAAGAAAAGGGTGTTATAACAAATAATCATACAGTTACAGACAGTAAATCTTCAACCGGAGTTATGTATTATATAATTGCTGGTTCGTTTAAAGTAGAAGAAAATGCTAATACATGGGTTGCTAAATTAAAAGCTAAAGGATATCCAAATGCTGGAGTTATTAAACCAACAAATAGCACTTTATTTGTTACCTATTATAATTCTTATAATAATAAAGAACAAGCTACTATAGATTTTAAGAAAATTAATACTACTCTTGATAAGGAAGCTTGGATAATGAAGAAATAATTTTACTAATATTAATGTATTCTAACATTGGGAAAAAATAAATTAGAAAGATTTGCTGAGAATGC
>CAIWDQ010000449.1 GCA_903911455.1 uncultured bacterium | reverse complement strand
TCGCCTAATACACATCAATAACAACAACTCCATTCCGAAATTATTTATCAGCGGATAATTTGTGTAATCTATTCTTCAATCCTTTTGATTCTGGTGAGAACCTGAGTCCAATTTTTATCGTATCTATCGCATCCTGCTTCATACCTAGCGTTAAATAATAATCCGCTAATCTTGCATAAGCTTGATGATACTTATTATTTAATTGTATGGCTTTGTTATATTCAGCAATTGCAGGGCCTGTTTTTCCTAGTTTTCCTAAGGCTTCGGCTTTGTAAAGACTGACGCTGTCCAACAATTCATTATTATTGTCAGAATGTACCTGCACGTAGTCGAATTCATTGATAGCAGTTAGATAGGCTCTTTTATCGCCCCGATCTCCTCTAATAATATCTACCATGCCCGGACAAAAATGTTGGGTATGCTGTCCAGGAACTTTAACGTTGTTTTTAAGATGTTTAGCACTAACATCGAAGTAGATTAATGGTAAACCAAGACAAAAAGGGGGCATTTGTCTTGCCTCACTCTCAGTCCACCCACCCTCTGCTATTGCAGTTAATGATGTAGTTAATACAATAAAAAACAGTGGTAACTTGTATTTATTCATTGTGAATCTCTTTTCTCATTAAAAATAAAACAAAAATTGTAATGGATATATTATGTAGATGTCAGAATTCCAACTATCAACCCCCAAAAATGCCAAACAATCATCTCCTGTCGGAATGCTATATCTTGAGGCATCGTTATTAAATAAATAGAACTTTTAATAATCGCTCTAACCATCTGGGTTATTAAATATAAAGGAACACCAAAAACTCTTCTAGAACCTTCAAAGGTAAATGTCATGGCAATATTTTTACTACTTTGAAAGCGCCAGCGCCTAAAATAGTTTTTTTTTATTCTGGATGCTTCAACTTTATGAATTACCTTAATATCGGGAAAATAATAAACTGAGCAGTTAGCTAAGATGATTCTTTCAAACATATCACCATCTTCCCCACCAGCTAACACATTCCCTTTTCTACCTTTTTGTGTATCAAATAATCCATATTTAAAAAAAATTGACCTATGGAAAGCCATATTAGCCCCAAAAGGTAATTCATCCTTTATTGCTAATTTACGTGGCCCATTGCTTTCCGTTTTTATTGCCAGAAACCCATAAAAAATTTCGGTTAGCCAAGGCGGAGGGGAAACTTCCCATTTCGGAGCAATATAACCACCACAAGCATCACACTGATATTGATTCATATTGAATAGTATTTTCTCCAGCCAATCATCATCAGGCAAGACATCATCATCCGTGAACACTATTATGTCGCCATGTGCTGAATTAATGCCTAAATTTCTAGCGTACGAAAGTCCTTGTTGAGATTCAAATTTATAAGTTAAATTAGGAAGCTTTCGGCTATATTGGCCAACAATTTCTTTAGTATTGTCATCTGAATTATTATCAACAACAATCAATTCCCAACTTTGAATGTTGTAAGATTGCTTTGCAAGACAACAAAGAGTATCTGCTAACGAATTAGAACGGTTATAAGTGCAAATAATAACAGAGATATTTATCATGTTTTTAATTTTAGGAAAATGGTTAAATTAAAAATTGGCGAATTCAATTTTATATCTTGCCAATATAACGATTATAGTAATACCTCATCGGATAAAATCGACTGGCGTTGTTCATACCAAAAGTAACTTTTTGCTGTAATTTCCATAATGTATCATCTCCATAAACATCAATACGACGCAACATTAAAAGATCGCTACCAGCATTATTAAATCCAGAACCAGTCGAACAAGCTGTTTTATATCCAGCCTTTTGCACCAAGTCACAAGTTTTTTCAGTCAGCAGTCCGTAGGGATAAGCAAAGTGCATACACTCTAAACCAAGCCGATCTTCGATAATTTGTTTTGACTGAATAAGCTCTTCGCTCACGCTGCCATCATCCAATTGAGTCAATTGTGGATGTGAAACGGTATGTGAGCCAAATTGAATGCCACAACTAGACATTTCCTGAATTTGCGTCCAAGACAGCATTTTTCGCTGAGAGTAAGTCGGTGCAGGCATCCATTTATTCGTCTGACCTATAAATCCTGTCGCCAAGTAAATAATCGCAGGAACATTGTAGAGCTGTAAAATGTGAAACGCATTCAGGTAATTATCCTCAAAGCCATCATCCAAAGTAATCAATACAGCTTTATCCGGTAACGGTATATTTTCAGCGTAATATTTTCCTACCTGGTCAATGCTAATCGGTATGTAACCCATTTTTAAAAGCAGTTTTAGATGTTTCTCAAACAATTTTGTTGGACAAGCTTGTCTTGTATCAGCGAGCGTTCGCGGCTCTGAGATCATGTGATACATCAAAATGATAAAGCGACTTACCATCAACTGCCCTTATAAAATCCGATTAGTATGTATTGAGGATAATCTAATAACATTCATTTTGATTCCAGACGTGAGACCAGATAAGCATGTAGTTTATAGGGCAATACAGCAGGTAACATATATTTCCGACATTCTAGGTCGCCATAACCTGTTTTCATAACCACCCGGAAAATTTTACGTGCATGA
>CAIWDQ010000448.1 GCA_903911455.1 uncultured bacterium | reverse complement strand
GTCAGTAAAAAGAAACATAGATATATTATTGTTTTACGCATTAATTATTAAACGATTATTTGTCGCTGAAATTGTTGTCAAAGTTAGTTTCTTTTTTTGTAATAGGAAATAATAATTATAATTATCATCATTTTATTAAAAATCATACTAAAATTGTAACTTTATAAAAAGGTAAATCGTCTTATTTAAAAATATATATTCAAACATTTAAAACAATCTTAAAATGAATACATCGATTAAATTTATCACCTGTATTTTATTGTTAACTACTTTAAGTATTACTAATTTAAAGGCAGAAAGCAATAAAACAAACTTCTTAAATAAGATATTACAAAAAGTAATCACTTATCCCGAATTTGCTAAAGAACAGAATTTGGAGGGTATTGTATTAGTTAGTTTAAATCTAAATAATGATGGCAGCATAAGTATTAACCTTACAAACGAGAGTAATGTCAACCTAAAAGATTACGTTATCAGCAAACTTAAAAAGCTTAAAATACTTCCTTCGAATGAACTTGTCGAAAATACTTATTTAGTAAAGTTTGAGTTTAGGTTAAAATGTAGCTTCAGTATCTAAATACTTATCCAACTTATTAATATTCTGATATAATTTATCTGCAATCAATTGATGAAAGCTCTCTTTAGCATAGATTCCATTCGATTGAAAATAGCTTTCATTATCATCAGAATGTTGCTCTAAACATTCTATATAAGTTGTGTTATTAGTAGATAATTTTGTTCTGAAGTAATCATTTAACTCTTTACATAAAAGAGGTTCAAGAGAAGTAGTTGCTCTTATACCTGTACCCAAAATAACTGGCTTTATATCCTTTTCATTACAATATTCAATAATTTCTGATACAAGATTGTAATACTGGTTTTTAGCATATTTTTTATTACCTAACATACTTCCTGCTTCATAATTAAAATCAACAAGCGTTTTATGAATAGAAGACTTAGATATATTATTAGCACTTGTATAAGGCTTACCTTGCATCAAAAGATCATATTTTTCAGGATTAAGTAAGTTTAGAAATGGAATATTAAATGAATGTTTCAATTTCCCTTTGTCATCAATATATTTATAATAAAATTTTATTATACGAAGATATGGTTCGGGACGTACATGAAATACAAGAATATCAATAGGATTCTTGTCATTAAATTTCTTTATTTTATCCAAACATTTATTAAATCTTTCATAGCGTATAATGTTAATATTTAGCTCAATATTTAAATTACTTTCAATTTCTCTTTTAAGCTTTTGATGAAAAATATCTTCAAATAATATATCATTTTGCACAGGGAAGCATCCTCCTACAAATGTAAAATTAATACATGTTAATGGTTTGTTTTCGAGATATCTTTTAGATGAAATATATTCCTGTAAAGAGATTATTTTTCTGTTAGTTTGTACAATTGTAAAACCATTATTCTGATGATCTTTTTCATATTCTGCTATCAAATGCTTCTCGTAATCAACAGGAACTTTTAAATCTAATCGATGTTCATGGAGTGTATTAAAATGGATGTGAATTTCTTTTGGATTAAATTCAGAAAGTAATTTAGTTTGTTGATTTGTAAATGTAAATTGATTGAAATTATCTCCAAATACCTCGAATAAATGATGTATCATTGAATTGAAAAACGATAGGTTATCAAGTTGTAAATAAGCAGAGTTTATTAATGTCAAATTATTTTTCTTAAGTATTGAGCCTAGCTTATATATCCATTTCCAATATTCAATTGTATCTTGATGAAAGAATGGGAATGCATTTATACTTAGATTATAATCACAATGCCCAAAACCTATATTCTGTATAGTATCGGGTAGAACATCAATTATATTCTCAATATTATTTAAACCTGATTTAGTTTCAATAATAGGCACTAGTTCTTCATATTTAATATTATAATCTGCTAACAGTTTAATAATATTAAATAAATCAACAGGGTTTTCTAGCTTTGGAATTAATATTGAATGAATATGCAGTCCCGCAATACAATCCATATCAAGCATAAGTTCATCTATAGTATTATTGATCCTTACACCTATTTTTATTTTATTTATTTGTGGTAATAATTTAAAAGCAATTTCACTTAAATATTGCCTGTAAATTATCTTTTGTGAAGGAATATGAATCCCATCTTCCAGATCAAAACAAATAACTGCATTTGTTTCGTCATAT
>CAIWDQ010000447.1 GCA_903911455.1 uncultured bacterium | reverse complement strand
CTTTGTTTTGTTTCCAAAGTTTCCGTCAACTTTTCCTATGTCGTATCCTGCGGCTATTAGGAATTTCTGAAGTTCTGTGACTTCATTCCCCTTGGAGCCTTTCTTTAATAATTTTGTAAAATTATATTTTTCTGCACCGAGAACTTGGCCAATATTTTGAGTATTACTTGTCGAAATATTTGTTGTAGTTGCAGTGATTTTTGGACAAGACTTTCCTGTTGTTACACTGAATAGATTACCAGATAGGCATCCTTCATCTTTTGTATTATTTACGACTACAGGAGTATATGATCCTCCACCAGAGCTAGGGTTTACTGTCTGAGTATATGATGCAAATGTTGTAAAGTGTTTAGTCCAGATAACTAGATCTGCACCTGCATCAATTTTACATTCACTATTAGCGCTTATATTAGTATCTGCCCAGGCTTGAGTATTTGCACCACAAACATTTGTAATCTCAGTGAAAGGTTCTCCTGCTCTTGTATAGCCAACTCTCTTGCCAGCTTGGCCAGGCATTGTAATCTTTACAGCTTTATCGAAAGTGAGTTTTGTTCCAGAGAAACCTAGTTCAATAGCTGAAGTTAATGTCCTCGTCTCTCCTACAACTGTTGGAAGAGTTACATTCGTAATAGTAGGTGCTGATATTGTTCCATTCCATCCAGCTGGTCCTGTAATAGTAATATCTTCAGGTATGACAACTCCTACATTACCAACACTAGGTATATTCATTGTGAAAGAAGTTTCTGTTGGAATCGTTCCACTTTCTGTCCCATCTTTATTTTCTATTGTTTCAATTACTGTTGAAGGGATGACTGGATTTACGTTAATAATAAATGTTTTTGTATCAGAACTTTCTAAATGATTTTTATCTGAGTAAGTAGCAGTAGCAGATGCAGTTCCGACATTAGTATTTAATGTATATGTTATTGAAGCTTTTGCGTCAGTTAATCCAGCACCAGTAACAGTTGCTGTACATGGAGTTATAGCTTCCCCTGTGTAAAAAATAGAAGAAGGGCAATCTATAATTGTAGTTGAGGGAGCTTTAATAATATTTACCGTTCTTATCATCTCTTGAGCTTTATTTTTTGCATTGTCAGAAACATTATAAGTAACAGTATATTGACCTATAACAGAAGTATCAACTGGGTTAACTGTTGATATGTTAGTGGTGATATCTCCATCGGTATCATCACTTGCTGTAGCTCCTTCATCTATATAATTAGAACCATATAGAATATCTATAGATGAATCCCCTATTAATTTAATCACTGGAGCAGTGTTATCTGTTGCAAAATTTGCAGTCAATGTTGTCATATTTCCTGCTAGGTCTTTAAATGTAGCCACTAGAGAATGTGTACCAGTTGAGAAATCTGGTCTACTTGTTTGGCCTGTATAATTCCAAACACCAGCAATAGAATCATATTGCATGTAACCATTAGCTTTCGTATTTCCATCAATGTAAACCGGAACATTAGAAGTATCTATATTATCATCTATTACTATTACACTTAATGAATTAAATACATCTGCACCGTCCAATGATAATGCTGGAGTAATTGTGTAAACATTATTTGTTAATGTAGCTGTGACTCCATTAGGAAATAATTTTGTCTTCATTGTTAGAGTACCTCCAGCTGGAGCTGTAGTATCTGTTGTGAATTTCAATGTTAGAGGTGTTGTATTTCCTGCATTGTCTTTAAAGATTGCTGTAATAGTTTGTATTCCATCATTGAAAGCTGGTGGTGTAACTTCTAGTCGTGTGTAATTCCAGATTTTATTATTATTATTATCATAAACCATTTGGCCATCCAAATTATTGTTTATCGTTACAGGAACATTATTTGTGTTCAAATCATTATCGGCAACAATAACACTTAATCCAGTCATAACATCCAAGCCATTAAAAGCCAAAGGTTTTGTTATTGTGTAAATATTTTCTGATGGACTTATGGTAATAGCTCCCTGTAGATTTGTCGTCATAGTCAAATCTCCTGCAATTGGAGAAGTATTGTCAGTTGTAAACGTGGCAGTTAATGTTGTTTCATTTTTTGATAGGTCTTTAAATGTAGCAACTAAAGAATGTGTTCCAGTT
>CAIWDQ010000446.1 GCA_903911455.1 uncultured bacterium | reverse complement strand
TAACTTTATTAACATGATCTATTTTATTGCTGGTAAACTAAAATTTGATTACCCACTCTATCCGTTATAGAACCGATAATATTTTATTATACAGTTAGTATAACGAGTGTTTAAATTAGGATTTTTGCAATTTTTTTTATTTAAAATGCAGGAACGTTTATTCCTGATGCAGGAATGATTATACTTTCGTCAGGAATGATTATACTTTTGTCAGGAATGATTATCCCTGATGCAATCATAATTATCTTTTCGATAAAGATAATTATCTTTGACGCAATCATAATTATCCTTGACGTAATCATAATTATTCTTGAAGCAATCATAATTATCCTTTCAATAAGGATGATTATTCTTGACGCAATCATAATTATCCTTTTAGTAGAGATAGTTATCCCTGCACAAATCATAATTATCCTTGCAAAAAGGAGAATTTTAATATGATATTTTATCCTCTTTCGCTTTCCATTTTACAAATACTTTCTTCGCATCAGCCTGATTTAATTGCGTTGCCGGAATACTTCTTTTATCAATATCCAACTTAAACTCATCATAAATATAAGCATCATCAAAACCAGCTTCAGCAGCATCTTTTTTATCACAAGCATAATAAATATTCTTAATCCTTGCCCAGTAAATAGCCCCTAAACACATGGGGCAAGGCTCGCAACTAGTGTAAATATCACAGTTATCCAACTCAAAAGTATTTAAATTTCGGCAGGCATCCCTAATCGCATTCACCTCGGCATGCGCAGTGGGATCGTTTGTAGATGCAACTGAGTTAGCACCTCTGCCCACAATAATATTATCTTTAGTAATTATTGCGCCAAAAGGACCATTAATAGTAGTGTTCAGATTATCGTCAGCTAATTTAATAGCTTCTTGCATAAAATGTTTTTTCTTGTGAATCATTATTATTTTGTATATTTGTTGAGAATTTATTTTCACTGTAAAATTACATTTAATTATGGAAAAACATGATATTAAAACTAAATTAGTTGAAGATTGCTTTACGCAAATTAATAATTTAGTGAATGATTTGAAAGCACTAATGGCGGATACACAGGAAAGTGCAAATGAATATGGGCAACCAAAAGACAGATATGATTCGTATAGAATGCAGCTTTTAAGAAAGCGGGATATGTATGTTCAACAGTTAGAAAAGGCTTTGGAAGAACAGGCTGTTTTGAAAAGAATTGAAATAGATAAATTGCATGATGTTGTTAGTTTTGGCTCTGTTGTAATTACTGATGAGCAAAAGTTATTTATATCTATTAGCTCTGGTAAAATTAATATTGAGGATGATGTTTATTATACTATCTCTTTAAAAGTGCCTTTTTATCAAGTTATAAAAGGCTTAAAAGCAGGAGATAAGTTTGTGTTTAATAATAAAGAACACTTTATTAAAGATGTATTCTAAAATACTAAATTGTTTTTTATTGTTTTTAGAGATACTTATTAATATGTATAGATTAAAATGGATGTTACCATAGTTAAAGTTTCTGGTTTTTGTTTCGGTGTTGATCATGCTGTAAAAGCTGCTGAACTTGAGTTGAAAGATAACTCAAAATTATATTGCCTTGGGGATATTGTACATAACGAGACTGAAGTAAAACGTTTAACAGACAAAGGACTTATAATAATTAATCATGATGAATTTATAAAACTTCATGATAGTAAAGTGTTGATACGAGCCCATGGCGAACCACCTGAAACGTATAAAATAGCTGAAGAAAATAATATAACTTTGGTTGATGCTTCTTGCCCCATAGTTCTTAAACTTCAAAAAAGGATACATAAAGCTTACGAAGAGATGCTTGCTGTTGGTGGGCAGGTGCTTATATATGGTAAGAAAGGGCATGCTGAAGTCTTAGGTTTGGTCGGACAAACCGATAATACTGCTTTAGTTATTGATAAAGATGAAGATTTAAACTTAATTGACTTTACAAAACCAATACGCTTGTTTTCGCAAACTACAAAGAGTATTGATGGTTTGACAAGGATTGTAGAACTTATAAAACAGAGGATTAAAGAAAATTATCAGGATGTTGATTTTGATTTTATTGCTAATGATACTATTTGCCGGCAAGTATCAAATCGTTCAAAAGAATTAAAAGAGTTCGCCAATAACCACGAAGTTATTATCTTTGTAAGCGGAAAAAAGAGTTCAAATGGTATGTTTTTATATGATGTTTGTAAATCGGTAAACGCTCATACTTATCTTGTTTCCGAGCCTGGTGAATTAAATTCAGAATGGTTTAATGGTGTTAATAATGTGGGAATATGTGGTGCGACTTCTACTCCGATGTGGTTGATGGAAGAAATTGCTGCTATCATATCTAAAATAAAATAATATGTATCTAAAGAAACTTACGCTGTCAAATTTTAAAAACTATACCGAAACTGATCTTGAGTTTTCGGAGAAAGTTAATTGTTTTGTTGGTGATAATGGCGAAGGAAAAACTAATTTGATGGATGCTATTTATTATCTTTCTTTCTGCAAAAGTTATTTTAATCCTATTGATTCGCAGAATATAAAGCATGGAGAGGATTTCTTTGCAATACATGGAACCTATCAAAAAAATGGAGATAAAGCAGATGTAATAAGTTGTATACAAAAAAGAAATCAGCGTAAAGCTTTTAAAATAAACAAGAAGGAATATGATAAACTTGCCGATCATATTGGTTCGTTTCCTTTAGTTATGGTTTCACCTTATGATACTGATCTTATTAATGAAGGGAGTGATGTACGTCGCAAATATATTGATGGACTAATATCTCAGTTTGACAGAATTTATCTTGATGATCTTCTTAATTATAATAAAGCTCTTGAACAACGCAATGTTTTATTAAAACGTTTTGCTGATAAGATTTCATTTGATGCCAATTCTTTAGAACTTTGGAATGCACATCTATGTAAAAATGCTGAAAACATACATCAAAAACGCAAGACATTTCTTGTAGACTTTTTACCTCTGTTTCAAGAGTACTTTGCTTATATTTCAGGAGGCAAAGAAGAAGTGTTTATTGAATATATTTCTCAATTAAATGAAAATAATTTATCCGATCTCTTTGCCACTAATTTAAAACGAGATCGTATGTTACAATACACTACATGTGGAATTCATAAAGATGATCTTGAATTAAAAATTGCAGGATATCCTGTAAAGAAATTTGGTTCTCAAGGACAACAGAAATCGTTTGTTGTTGCTATGAAGCTTGCTCAGTTTGAGTTTACACGAAATATAAAAACCTTTAGACCTATATTATTATTAGATGATATCTTTGATAAACTTGATAACTCAAGAGTAGAACAATTGATTAAACTAACTGGGAGCGATAAGTTCGGACAAGTATTTATTACAGATACTCAACCCGACAGAATAGCAAAGATATTTCAGAATGCTGAGATACCTCACAAAATATTTAACATTACTACTGGAACTGCAAAAGAATTATAAATACAATGCGAAGAATCAGCAACGAATTAACCCTTAAGGAAGCAATTGAGCAACTACTTAATGCTTACGGAATGAAAGACAGAATTAATGAATCAAGGTTGATTAATTCCTGGGAAACTGTAGTTGGAGCAATGATAAACCGACATACATTAGATATTCATATTAATAGAAAAGTACTGTATGTAAAAGTGGATTCTGCTGCACTCCGTAATGAATTGAGTTATGCAAAAGATAAATTAATTAAGAACCTTAATAAATATGCAGGTGTTGATGTGATAAAAGAAATAGTTTTTACCTGATAAATAAAAATCATTAATAAAATAAAAACCCGAACATTAAACTAGATAATGTTCGGGTTTTTTGTTTAGTGATCATGCTGGGATTCGAACCCAGGACCCCATCCTTAAAAGGGATGTGCTCTACCAGCTGAGCTACATAATCATCTTCAAAATTTGAGAGTGCAAAAGTATACTTTATTTTTTAACTGACAAAATAAATTTAACTAATTTTGAAATATTTATTTTCGCTTTTACCTTATAACACTGATTACCCAAAGTATAAATATGTATTTAAATATATTTTATCAATTTATTTTTAAATAATTCCTGAATTTTATCCAAATTTATCTTTTTTAAATTTAATTTCATAATTAAAGAATGGCAATGTCCCGTTTAAGAATGGCACTTCAACTATTAAGAATAGCAATGTACCGTTTAAGAATGGCACTTCTTCTATTAAGAATGGCAATATAATGTTTAAAATTGGCACTTCATTTATTAAAAATGGCAATGTCCCGTTTAAGAATGGCACTTCATCTATTAAAAATGGCAATGTATTGTTTAAGAATGGCACTTCTGCTTTTAAGAATAGC
>CAIWDQ010000445.1 GCA_903911455.1 uncultured bacterium | reverse complement strand
TTGTTTTTCTATCTTTTCAACTAATTCAATACCTGAATTTCGAATTAGATTTAACTTATCTTTATGATTATCTGTAATTGCAACATAACAATTAGCTTCTTTAAAATGTACAGCAAGAGTCTGACCTATCGGACCCAAACCAATTATTCCAACTTTGTAATTTTTTTCGTCCATTTTTAAAATATAGATTATTAATTAATAAAGATTACGTTAAATTATAATTCTTCCATCAACTGCACAAATAGAATCTCCAAATGCAATTAATTGATAAATATCAAGTTCTATAAAAAAATGAAAATCGATTACTAACTTTGAAATTCTTTGTAGAACCTCTGTTATGTCTATTTTATTTATTTTTTGAGATCCTCTATAGCCATTTAATAGTGGTGATGCTTTAATAAAATCAAGCATTTCTTTTGATTCTTCATCTGTAATTGGAGCAATATTAAACGAAACATCTTTATATACTTCAACAAAAACACCCCCAATACCAAACATTATAAGATGCCCTAATCCAGTTTCAGCTTTAGCTCCAATTATAAACTCTCTTTCGTGTGGAATAAATTTCTGAATAAAGAATTTTAAATCAGAAGAATTAAATTTCCTATTCATAATTGAAATTACTTCTACTACTTCTTCTTTATTTTTAATATTTAAAGCTACACCTCCTAAATCACTTTTATGAATAATATTTGAAGAGTCCGCTTTTATTACAACAGGGAACCCAATTCTTTCAGATATTTCTGAAGCTGATTCAGCATCCTTAGCAATACCCCAACTTGCAACTGGAATTTTATAAGCTTCCAGAATTTCATAAACATTTAATGCAGTAAGAACTTCTACATTTTGTTTTCTTAAATTATTGAAGATAGTTGTTACTTTTTCTTTATCAACATCATTATATATCTTTACATTACCCTTCTTTTGTGAAATGATATTATTATATCTAACTAATGCAGAAAGTGCTTTTGCTGCAGTTTCAGGGAAGTCAAAACAAGGAACTCCACCTTCTTTTAATAATTTTGAAGTGTTAATATACGTTTGTTTATCTGTAATATAATTACAAACAATCGGTTTCTTTTGTTCTCTGCTTATATCTGCAATTACTTTTGCAACACTTTCACAATCAACAAAAGGAGGTGTCACAAAAATAAGATAAATACTATCAATATGACTTTCATTTATCATTACTTCGAGTGCACTTTTAAAATGAACAGCACCTGCAGTTGCTACTACATCAAGTGGATTGTTGATTGAAGCAGCCTCCAGCATGGTTTCTTTAAGCTTTGCTCTAGCCTGATCACTAATTTGAGGTATTTCTAAACCACAACTAACAAGTTCGTCAGTTGCTACAATACCAGGACCACCAGTATTAGTTATCATCCCAACTTTATTTCCCTTTGGAATTGGTTGTGAAGCAAAAACACTTGCTGCATAGCATAATTCTTCAAGATTAGGGAAAGAAAGTATTCCTGTTTTCTTAAAAATAAGTTCCATAGTAATACCACCTGCTAAACCTCCTGTATGAGATTTGGAGGCCTCTGCTCCTTTATCAGTTTTCCCAGCATAAATAGCAAGGATAGGTTTTATTGCAGCTACTTCTTTTGCAACTTTCATAAACTCTGCTGAGTCGGCTAAACTTTCTATATATACTACAATTACTTTAGTTTTTTCATCTTTCCCATAATAACTAATAATCTCAGGTATTGAAATATCAGAGCCATTACCATTTGATGCATACATCCTCATACCAATACCCATATCATGAAATGCTTGCATAATAATAGCACCTACACCTCCACTTTGAGCAACAATTGATATTGAGCCGGGATTAAAATAAGTAAATGTAAAATTGCAATAAGCACGAATATCGGGATCAGAATTAATAATACCCTGACAATTTGGCCCAAAGACACGAATTCCATATTTCTTTGCTCTTGCCAGAAAATCATTTTCAAGGTTTAGTCCATCTTCTCCCATCTCTTTAAATCCGGCAGTATTTATAATAATGGATTTAACACCCTTTTTTCCACAATCTTCAACAGCATCCGGCACAAAAGACGGAGGGATAACTATATGAGCTAATTCAACATCTCCAGGAATGTCAAGTATAGATGTATAAGCCTTTAAGCCTCGTATATCTTCTCCTTTAGTATTTATAGGATATATAGGTCCATTATAATTATAATGAAGAAGGTTTTTTATTATAACATTCCCTATAGAATACTCTTTTGTAGAAGCACCTATTAATGCGACTGATTTTGGGTTAAATAAATTATCTAAACTACTCATTCAATATGAATTTCTAGATTTAAGACTTTGAATTATACTAAGATTTCTGCTTTTTTAAGTTTATGGTATCTTACCCCACCAAAAATAGCTGCTCCAATTGCACCTGAATAAATAGCATCTGGATGTGTTTCAAAAATAAGTTCTAGTTTTGCTTGTTCTCCAAGCTCCCTTATTGCTTGTATCATACCCTTATTCATAGCCATTCCACCAACAAGTGAAATAGGAGTTGTTGCTTTTAAAGATGTTAGAAGCTTTATAATTTTATTAGAAATAGAAAGATGTATTCCTTTTATAATATCTGGAGTAGTTATACCTCTTGATACCATATTGATAACATCTGTTTCAGCTAATACTGAGCATATTCCTGATGGTTCCTCAGGAGAAGTTGATTTCAAGGAAACATCACCAACTTCTTCTATAGCTAAACCTAAATAACGGCTTATATTCTCTATAAACTGTCCTGAACCTGACGCGCATTGTCCAGTCATTTTATAATCTATTACGCGACCCACATTATCAACTTTAATTGCTCTTACAAACAAAGCACCCAAATCAACTACTGTAGTTGAACCGGGATTTAAATAAAGCCCACCTCTGGCATGCGTTGTCATACTATAAAAGTGTCCGGTTTTGCGTATTAGCATTTCACCTTCTCCGGTTGAGGCAATATAAGCAAGATCTTTTATTGTTAGATTGTTATTTTCTAATAATTGGTCTACAAGTTGGTCAGCTACACTTTCGGGGTGTCTCTTCCTTATTTTTTCAATTTTTTTATCAATGATAACATGGTTTTCAGAGTAATCCAATAAAACTAATTTAATAGTACTACTTCCGATATCTATTCCAAGTGTTTTGATAGAATTCATAGAATTTTTATTATTCGTTTTAATTATTCATATAGTCTCTGCGAGCAAACATTGCGCCACCCAGAGCTCCCATAAAGATTGAATCGGTGTGAATATTAATAGTAATATCATCACCATAATTCTTTCTCACTAATTCGGTAACATATTTTAATACAGCTTGATTTCTGGCAACACCTCCAGTAAATGTAAATTCATTTCTTACACCACCCGAACGTGCTAATAATGACATTGCTCGCATAACAATAGCACGATGAAGACCTGCAAGTATATCGCTTCTTTTTTGTCCGACATTCAACAATTCTCTGATTTCAGCTGCAGCAAATACGGTACATGTTGAGCATATATTAACTTCATTCTTGGCTTCTATCGCTAAAGGGCCAAGTTCGTTAAGGGAGATACTAAATTCATCGGCAATATAGCCTAAATATCGTCCACAACCTGCAGCACATCTGTCGTTCATGTGGAAACTTGTTACCAGACCATAACTGTCAACCTGAATTGCTTTTGTATCCTGTCCACCAATATCAAGTACGGTTTTAGTATTAGGAAATACTGCATGTGCACCAAATGCATGGCATAGAATTTCTGATTTAATACATTGTTCAGGGAAAGGAAGAAGTGCTCTTCCATATCCTGTACCCACCATATTAGCAATATGAATATCCATATTGGAAACAAAGATGATATGATCTTTCAACGAATCATATACCTTTTGATAATTTCCTTTTAAAATATTTAATTCTGTATCAAACTCTATGTTATGTGCTTCTGCTGTAGTATTATCGAGATCTTTGTATTTATCGTTAAGAATTTCGAGTGATTGAAGCACTAATTCTTTAAAATTATATTCTGTTAATTCGTTTTCTACAGATGTAATACTTTTATCATAAACAAGCATCAAAGTTTCAAAATATTTTTTATCAAACAAAGCAACTTGCTTATTAAAATATTCACTTACTATATCACGAAAGAACTGATTTTTTGAGCCAAGATTGCCATAAAGAAATTGTTCACGAATTGTAGGTCCTATATCACCCAATATCTCCTTAATTTGTGAATGAATAAGAGCTCTATCATCCTCTTTAAATGTTTTATCAATTGTATCATTAAACTGAATTTGCAAACGATCGAGTCTTTTCTTAAATTGAAGATATTGGAATACTGATTCTACATCTTCAATATATTTTTTATATTCAGGGTTACTGTCAATTTCATCTTGAAGTTTCATTTTCAAAAGAGAAAATCTGGCATTATATATAGCTTCTAAACGGGCAATTTCGGTTGCTACTGTATAGTTAGCACGAGTGTTGGTAATCCCTCTTCCAATAATTTTATCATTCTCATCAACAATTATTGCTTTAGAAGTTGTTGAACCAAGATCTATACCTAAAAAATATTTCTTCATTTTAATTTAATTTTAGAAAGATTATACTTTCATATAATGTTTGCGTTGATCAAGCATTTGAAAAAATGATTCCAAACGATTTTTAATATTTGAATAAGAGAAATAGCGTGGATCCACTAAATCTGATTCAATAAATCCTACAGGAATCTCTAATTGTTTTTCCAATTGTTGCATTATCATTAATTGTCCTGCCGAAAAAGAATTACAACTTTTAATAGAGTTAACTAAAAAACCATCTGCTTTGTAATCCACAATACACTTGCCTAATAATTCAACTCTTTGTTCCAGATTAAGATTAGTGTAACAATTCATGCAATACTCAGCTAAACTTTCTAATGGTTTTTCTGGATCTACTCTGAAGCCTAAATCATAAGCCCCACCTACTTTGGTATATGATGAAGCAACTATTACAGCTCCCATATCATAAAACAATTTCCAGAATTCACGGAAATGTGTCCAGTTTGGAGGGCCTTCCACTACAAGGCGGAAACGTTCTTTTTCCATTTCACCTTCTGGTGTTATAGGTCCTAAGCCCATTTTAACACGCTCTAAAATCTCATTATATAATTCCTGATAATAATTGATAGCTTCTTCTGAACCACGGAAACCATTGTTTATAGGTCCTATATAATAAACTCCTGCAAAATAAGCATCAATTGGTGAAGGAACATTTTTAGTTGTGTCGAATATCTTAATAATTAAATCTTCAACTTTGCTTGAATTACGCAAATGATATTTGAGTTTTTCTTCATCATATTTATTACCCGAAACCTTTTCCATTTTAGGAATAACTTCCTCTTTCAACTGCTTAACCATATAAGCTGTCATTTCGGGAGTAACTTTTTGAGCTTCCTGATAAGGAGTATGAAGCAATGCTACTTCAGCATTAGGATAAAGTCTTTTCAGTGTTTCAAACCATTTCATAAAGGTAAAACAGCCTGTATAACTTAAAAGTAATAAATCCGGTTCTGGGATTTTCTCTCCCATTGGTCCTATATTACCATTAATCATCATCCCTACATCACATTTCACATAAGTGCATACATCTTCCGAATGTCCAACTTTTTCGGCATCACGGATATAGTCACCTGATTTTTTCCTCATCCCTGATTGTAATGCATTAATTTCAGGATAAACAGGAAGCATCCCAAATGATAGAATAAGTTCAGATATATTTCCGGGAACAAATGTGTATACAATTTTCTTCCCAGTTTCTTTGGCAGTACTCAAATCTTTAAAGAGACCGGCAATCATCTCTTTTTGGATTATCATACTTTTTTCTTTTGCAACTTCGTTTGCCATTTTATTTCTTTATTTTAATAACTGATTTCATTTTGTAAATGAAACCATTTTAATTATAAATTATTCCCACAATTTAATTGAATCGGAAAAAGTTCCGACTTGTTCTTTTATAACCTTAAACTGACCTGTATTTTCGCTATAAAGAAAGCTGATAAAACGTATATTGCTATCAATACATGCTTTTTGAAGAATAGGATGATCGAGTAAAGCAGGATCGCAGAAGCTTGGTGCAGCAAAGATAATTCCATCAGTTCTTCTTTCTTTGGCAAGATTCAAGAGCCGAACTTCTTTTGGATTATTTACATCATAAACTGACGAAGAAAAAGTACCATTGTTTAAATAGGACTCACTAAGAGCTTCAATTGGATCGTCCATATCTGTTCTGATGTCGCCTTGCGCCCATCTGCTTCCTAACAAGAAATCATCTTCTACAATATAACAGCCGGCTAATTCGATAGCACGAATTAAACCTATTGGTGGTTGTTCGCAAAATGCACCTATTACAAGTACTCTTATTTTATCCAATGGCACTCCCATTTCTTGCTGAATATAAATGAGTACCTGATTCAAAATTTCGTTATGCTCTTCTACAGGAATCACCATCCCGGCTCTTACAATATGGTATAAATCAGCAGCAGTTATTCGCCATGGGAATTTATCTCTAATATCATAAATCTGTTTAATCAACTTTCTATTTTCATTAAAAAGTCCGATTGAATGATTCAGTTTTTCAGCTGTAATTTCAACTCCATTGATTTTTTTAATTTCATCCAGTACATGCTGAAGTTCACTTTTGTAAAAGACACCTCCAATATGTGCTTCAAAATTCTGAGGATAATCAAGGTATTTTATAAACTTACCTTTATTCAGAAATCTGAACATCCCCGAAAGGTTTCGGATAACATCACAAATTGATGGAAAAATAAATCCATCAAAACCTTCAAAATGATTATCCAAAGCTAGTTCGATAATACCACGTGGCATATGACAAATATAGGATTGATAATAGGCATCGCCTTTTACAATTTGTTTTCGATCGCCACCACCCATTATTCCTATAGCCAATCCATTGGCAGCATGTATTACTTCGCGAGGGAAATAAATAGGCATAAATCCAACAAGCACCCTTTTAGGGTCTTGAGATTTCCATTCTTTTGCTCTTTTAAAGTCCAGGTCAAATGCTAATTCTTCGCATTTACCGATAATTTCTTTTAATGATTCCAAATTCGATTTGTATTTATGTTATTACAAATTTTAATTAGGTATTTATGTATTCGTATGCAACAATTACTCCAAAAAAAATTGTTTAAATTGTTTTCTGAGATTGTTTAGTATTATTTTTGATTCGTAAAATTGATTTTATTACACAGCTTCGCCACGTCAGTTACATCTGACAATCATAAATAAGACTTCGCAAAGATATAGATTAAACAATAACTCTGAACGCCTGTTTCCATAAAATATGTTAATTTTGATGAATATTTCTTAAATAT
>CAIWDQ010000444.1 GCA_903911455.1 uncultured bacterium | reverse complement strand
GGTCTTATTTATAAATATAAATTCATCATCAAACATATCAAGAAGAATGGTACTATCATTGCTTACTTTACCTGATAATAATTGCTTTGAAAGTTCATTAATGACTCTCTTTTGCAATACTCTTTTCAATGGTCTTGCTCCGTATTGAGGATCAAAACCTAATTGAGCCAGATAATTTATTGCATAGTCGGTAGCTTCTATTTTAATATTATTCTTTTCAAGCATTACCTTAAGATGATTTAGTTGAAGCACCACTATTTCCTTTATTTCTTCAATAGTAAGTGGTTTGAACATTATTATTTCATCAATTCTATTTAAGAATTCAGGTCTTATAGTTTTCTTTAACAGATTAAATATCTCTGTTTTTATTTCTTCCAGTTCCATTTCTTTCAAAACTACATCCATTTCTGTCATTCTTTCCTGAATAATTAATGAGCCAAGGTTAGAAGTCATTATGATGATAGTATTTTTGAAATCAGCAGTCCTACCTTTATTATCGGTAAGTCTTCCTTCGTCTAAAACCTGTAATAGGATATTAAATACGTCGGGGTGAGCCTTTTCAATTTCATCCAGAAGCACTACAGAGTAGGGTTTTCTTCTTACGGCTTCAGTCAATTGTCCTGATTCTTCGTAGCCAACATATCCAGGAGGCGCTCCAATTAGTCTTGAGACAGTATGTCTTTCTTGATATTCCGACATATCTATTCTTATTAAAGCATTTTCATCATTGAATAGGAATTCAGCTAATGCTTTAGCTAACTCTGTTTTTCCAACTCCAGTTGTACCTAAAAATATAAAGGAACCAATAGGTCTTTTAGTGTCTTGTAATCCTGCACGACTTCTGCGAATTGCATCAGAGATTGCTTCTATAGCTTCTTCCTGGCCTACTACTCTTTTATGAAGCTCTGCTTCCAGATTTAAGAGTTTTTCCTTTTCACTTTGGAGCATCCTGTTTACTGGTATACCTGTCCACCTTGATACTATGTCTGCAATTTCTTCTGAGCCAACTTCCTCATTTATCATAGCAGAGTCTACTTGTAGTTCGCTAAGTTTAGTTTTTAGGTCAACCACATCTTTTTCTGCATCTTTAATCTTCCCATATCTTAATTCGGCCACCTTACCATAATCGCCACTACGTTCAGCTTGTTCGGCATCAAACCTATAGCTTTCAATATCATTAACTCTTTGTTGAATCTTCTCTACGATTTCTTTTTCGCCCTGCCATTTAGATTTTAAGCGATTGCGTTCTTCACTAAGATTAGCAATTTCTTTATTAAGATGCGATAATTTATCTTTATCATTCTCACGTTTTATTGCTTCACGCTCAATTTCCAATTGACGTATCTTTCTTTCAATTTCATCAAGCTCCTCGGGCACTGAATTGATTTCTAATCTTAATTTTGAAGCAGCTTCATCAATTAAATCAATAGCTTTATCAGGTAGAAAACGATCAGTAATATATCGTTGCGAAAGCTCAACTGCTGCTATAATAGCTTCATCTTTAATACGTACCTTATGATGTACTTCATAACGCTCTTTTAATCCTCTCAGGATAGAAATTGCATCTAAAGTATCAGGTTCTTCAACTAAAACTACCTGAAATCTCCTTTCAAGAGCCTTATCTTTTTCAAAATATTTTTGATATTCTTTTAAAGTAGTAGCACCAATTGCACGAAGTTCACCACGAGACAATGCAGGTTTAAGAATATTAGCTGCATCCATAGCACCTTCGCTTGCACCGGCACCAACTAGTGTATGTATCTCATCTATAAACAATATTACATCACCATCAGATGAAATTACCTCCTTAACGACACTTTTTAAACGCTCCTCAAACTCTCCTTTATACTTAGCTCCTGCAATAAGAGCGCCCATATCTAATGAATAAAGTTGTTTTGTTTTTAGATTTTCAGGAACATCACCATTAACAATACGATGTGCTAAACCTTCTGCAATAGCGGTCTTTCCAACACCGGGTTCGCCAATAAGGATAGGATTATTTTTAGTTCTTCTTGATAGAATTTGTAATACTCGCCTGATTTCTTCATCACGACCTATAACAGGATCTAATTTACCTGAACGAGCTAAATCATTAAGGTTGCGAGCATACTTTCCAAGAGCATTATAAGTATCTTCAGCAGTAGGAGTATTTACTTTCGAACCCTTACGGAGCTCTTTTATAACAGCTTTTAATTCTTTTTCATTAACTGAATTATCTTTTAACAGCTTGGATGCTGTATCATTAGTACTTAATATTCCAAGAAGCAGATGCTCAACAGATACAAACTCATCACCGAACTCTTTTAAATAATTATTCGCATTTAACAGAGCCTTATTTGCATCTGAAGTAAGATATGAATTACCTCCCGAAACCTTAGGATATGATTGAAGCACACTATCTAAGGCCTGATTCAAGGTGTTTATGTTTACATTTAGCTTTTTTAAAATAAATGGCACCACATTATCGTCAGTACTTAGCATACCTTTCAATATATGAGTAGTTTCTATTGCCTGATGCTGATATTCGGAAGCTATATGAGTAGCTTTTTCAATTGCTTCCTGTGATTTTATTGTAAAATTATTAAAATTCATTTTTAGTTATTTATTATTATACTATCAAAGATGCTACCAATCTATATTTTTATGATATTACCTGACATTTTGTCAATAAAAACAGCTTTTTAATGACAAAATGTCAATACGAAGACATGAAAAAACACTTATTAAATGACAATATGGCAAAATAAAAACAGGATTCTGGTTTATCAAAATCCTGTCATCTTTATCAAAAACAAAAAAACAAGTCAAGCGACGAAACTCAACAGATTTTTAATCCAAAAATCTCTTTAAACTACCGGTGGAACAGGTGGTACAGGAGTAGGAGTTGTACCTTCATCACCAGGGTATAATAAAAACATGTGATACAATGCATAATTATCAAAATATATAATTTTTGCACGTTCACTTATTGTCACCATCATAGCCCAAACTATATTTAACTTAGAAATTCTATCCTGTGTTGTTGGAGGTCTGTTTTTTTTCTCTTTAAATAATGTTTTATTTTTTTCTTTTATACTTGTACTTATAGTATCGATATTTGTAATATCAGCAGCGGTCATTCCTTGAGCCAAAAGTAAAGGTTTAATAAGTGGATCGCTGGCTAGATCATGCATCTGATCTAAAATCAATGGAAATTTTGTATGCGAATTACTATACTCTTCGTATTCAGGAAGCCCAAATTTATTCACCATAGTAGGATTATTAGGAAAAGCTTTCTTCGCACAAAATATCCCATTCATAAACGCTACTTTTCCATCAGCTACAAAGCCATTCATTAGCGCAGCTTCTACCGAAATATCCTCAACTACAGCTCTATCTCTATCGGTTTCGTTTGCATCATCAATTGCTCCTTGAAACGCAAGTACAAATGCCGAATCAATGTGAGGAAATTTTGCTGTAAAATCAGGTAAATGCTCAACAAGTAAATCGTGAAACCCCTGTCCCTGCTCCATCATTATATTATCAGGCTTACGAAAATCTCTAATCAGTTCCTTTGGTCTTGTCATAATTTATTTTCTTAATATGTATTAATAATAATAATATGGTAAAAG
>CAIWDQ010000443.1 GCA_903911455.1 uncultured bacterium | reverse complement strand
TGGTAATAAATAAGGAAACGAAAGTACAAAAAAAATGAATCAACTTATATTATAATGTCTAGAGGGTTTGAAAAGAATTATATCATAAAAGAGTTATTAATAGAACTTGCAATCAGACCAAGTGGTAAGGGACATAACATGATAGCTCATCATATTAATAAAAATATTAGAAAGATACTAGAAGAAATGATTCAACCTTATTATGATAAAATAATTATGGATTTGAAATAGACACTTAATAAAAAAGGCTCGCTTCCTAAGAAACGAGCCTTTTTATTTATATCGTAGGGACACACCATGGTGTGCCACTGCAAAATATTTATAAATATCCTTTGTATTCAACAAAAAAATAGTATAATTGTAGCTTTATTTATTAAGCTTTATATACAATAAATCATTATAATTTATGAGAAAGATACTCTTTATAGGAATATTATTATTTACAATTGTAAATTCCTTCGGACAAAACACAAAAGATTCAATTGAAATCAGAAGTGGATTTAGTACAACATTTCGTCAGAATGGAAAATTATTAACACCAAAACAAATGCTGGATGTCACACTTTTAAATTCGCAAGCACATGAAGAAATGGTGTATGCAAAAACTAATTATGATATAGGATCTGTCTTTGCAGCATGTGGAGGATTTTTAATTGGATGGCCTTGCGGTACCTATTTAGGCGGTGGAAAACCAAACTGGAATTTAGCATTAGGAGGAGCAAGTTTATGTTTACTTACAATTCCATTTAATTCAGCTTATATTAGACATGCAAAAAATGCTGCAATCATATACAACAGTGGCCTGAAACGTACAAGTTTTAATTCTATCAATATTCAATATGGCTTTACAAGCGAAGGAATTGGAATTACACTTAAGTTTTAAATCATATCAAACAAAACAAATAAATACTCTTATTTAATTGCAGAAGATCAATCATAAGGACATGCCAAAGTGTGTCCTTACATTATTATTATATATACACAAAAATATTTCTTCAAATCCCTTCCTACTTCTTAAAATAAATGTAATTTTGCTACCCAATTAGCAACATATATTTACAACGAACAAATCAGATTCAAACATATTATAACACAATGTATAAAATAACAAAACATCCTATTTTAGATGTCCCAAAAGTTGACACAATTACATTTAAGTTTGATGGTAAAGAAATAAACGGTGAGAAGGGATTCACCATCGCGGCTGCATTGCATCAGGCCGGTTACCCTGTGCATAGTCATAGTCTCCAGAATCGTGAGCGAAGTCTGGAGTGCGGAATTGGTAAATGCGGTGCCTGCGAAATGTTAGTTGATGGGAGTATCAAACGTATCTGTATAACTAAAGTTGATAAGATAAAAGAAGTTGCTGAGATACCTAAAGATTACAACCCTGACATCGCGGTAATTAACAAGCAGGATACTATTAAAATCTATAAGACCAGAGTGGCTATTATAGGTGCAGGTCCTGCCGGATTAGCTGCCCGTGAAGAGCTTATGAAGCATAATATCCCAAACATAGTTATTGATAATAATGATAAGATAGGTGGTCAATTCTTAATGCAAACCCATCAGTTTTTCTTTTTTGAGAAAGAAAAGAAGTTTGGTGGTATGCGTGGTTTTGATATAGCTACTACCCTTGCCGGGGATAATCATGACGGCATTTTCCTTAATTCCACTGTGTGGGATTTATTGGAAGGAAAACGCATAGCTGTGAAGAATGTGGAGACCGACGAAATATATTATGTAGATGCCGAACAATTAGTAATTGCTACTGGTGCGGTACCTTTTATGCCTACTTTTGAGAACGATGATTTACCCGGAGTATATACTGCGGCCGTTGTTCAAAAGATGATGAACAGCGAGTTTACTTTATTAGGTAAAAACGTTCTGACAGTAGGTGCAGGAAATATTGGGTATCTAACTTCTTACCAATTGATGCAAGCCGGAGCAACTGTAAAAGCAATTGTTGAGGCATTGCCCAACGAAGGAGGTTTCCCTGTACAGGCAAACCGTGTTCGCCGATTAGGTATTCCAATTCTTACGTCGCATATCCTTTTAAAGGCTATCCCTAATGTAACTCACGATGGTATTATTGGTGCTGTGATAGCAGAGTGCGAAAATTTCGCACCTATACCTGGCACTGAAAAAATCATTGATGGAATTGATGCAATTAATATATGTACAGGTCTTGTGCCCGATGATCAACTTTTGATTAAGGGCAACGAAGTATTCGGTCGTCAATGTTATGGTGTAGGCGATGCCATCAGAATTGGTGAAGGAACAAGCGCTGTTTTAAGAGGTAAACAAGTTGCCTTTGAGATACTGCAAGACATGGGCGAACGATATGATTACGAAGCTTACTTAGAAATATCTAAAGAGTATATAGATTCTCAGCAGCACCCAACCAGAGTGATTGAAGCACCTTTTTTACCGGATTCAGAACGTATGAATGGAAAAGGTTTTGTGCAGATTGATTGCCTCTATGGTTTTGCTTGTAATCCTTGTGCTTTTGCCTGTAAATACGGTGCTATCACGAAGTCTAGCACAAGCACAGTCCCTCAAATAGATTTTGAGAAATGTATTGGTTGCATGGATTGCGTTTTCCAATGTCCAGGCCTTGCAATCTTCGGATATAATGTTAAAAAAGACTGGGCATTTCTGCCAATTGAATATGCCGCAACAGAAGGCGAAGAAGTATATCTTGTAGATAATAATGGTGCAATCGTTGGCGAAGGTTCTATTGAAAAAATTCTTTTAAAACCTAACAAAACAAACATTGCAAGGGTAAAATCTGCAACAGTTCATGGCGAAGATTTGGTTAAAGTAAAAGGATTTATCGTTAAAGAAAAGTATCCTGAAAAAGTAGTATTTAAACCTGCTGAGCCTGTAGAGTCTAAAACCTATGTTTGTCATTGTGATGATGTACAGCTAAACGAAATCTTAAATATAGTCGGAGATCGTAAATTTATCTCTATTGATGAAGTAAAACATACCACACGTTTAGGTATGGGTGCGTGTCGCGGAAAGCGTTGTATACCTCGTCTTAAACAGAAGATACGCCCTTACGGGATACAGATATTGGGAGATGCTACGCCTCGTGGTCCTTTATCAAATCAGGTAAACTTAGGTGAATTGTACCCACATAATGTGCACGAAAAGATTATTACAAATGTAACGGGTAAGGAAGTTAGGAAAGTAAAAGTACAATCATTTGTTGCAGGTGGAGGTATCGGTGGCAGTGCATTGTTTAGATATCTTTCGGAAGCAGGCCTCAAACCGGTTATGATTAATAATGGTAGAGGAGCTTCATGGCGCAACATTGCAGGAGGTCGTCCGGCTTTCACAGTGCCTGAGATCAGCGACATTGCTACCCATAATCTTGAAATATTCAAAGACCTTCAAAAGTTAAAGAATATAGATTATAAAGCTATAAAATATGTTAGTTTCGCCCATGATGATGCAACTTACAAGGCTTTGGATGAATCAAGGAAATGGTCGGATGCACACATGGTAGACCCTAAAGATTTCCGTAAGGAGATCTCACCATATTTTAATACTAAGTTGGATACGTATCAGGCAGCTCTGATAACTAACGACTGTTGGCAAGCTACTCCTGGCAGGGTTATAGATCTTATCCGCCGTATAGGTATTGACAATGGTGGCATCGTTATGGAAGATTGCGACCTTATTGATGTTGAAAAGACTGGCAATACTTATCGCGCACTTGTGTATGATCACAACAAGGAATATGTGGAATATGAAACAGAGGTATTCATTAATGCATTAGGCCCTGAAGGGGATAAATTTGCTAAGAAACTTGGCATCGATACTGGTCTTTTCCCTGTAAAACATCAGGCGTTTATCACCCGTCGCCTGCCAATGTTAGGTGTGGATGGAACTTGCTTGGATATGCTTATTGATAGAAGGAAATACAAAGGTTTCTCTGCGGTTTATGGACAACAATTAAAAGAAACAGGTCAGATAATTGGCTGCGCTTCACCTGCGATAGATGCTATGGAAACAGACAAGAATCTAAAGGTAAACTCTAAAGAATTTTTAGAGATAGTCTCTGAAATATTTGTTGACTGGATTCCTGAATTATCTTCAGTTGGATTCCAGGCAGTATGGGCAGGATATTATATAGAGCCTCGCTACATGATTGACCCAGAACTAGGATTGTTTGTAGGCCTACGCGGACACGGATTTATGTTGAGTCAATATTTAGCTAAACTATATGTTGATAAATTAACAGGAAAAGAAGTTCCAGCTTACTTTGACAGATTAAAATTAAGCTGCGACGGTTTGCCCGAGACCTCTTTCAAATAAGATCTGCTTACAATTAAAAAAGCCTTCCAATATGCTGAAAGGTTTTTTTAATATAATGATCTAAAGTTGGGTTTCTTAAAGAGGATAAAAATATTTTTAAAAAAGATTTTGTTAAAAATAAAAAATATTGTGTGAACAAAGGTAATTTATCGTATGTTTGTAACGTTAAATATAACCAATAAAAAAAATAAATAAAATGGCATTAACAATAACAGATCAGAACTTTGATGAAGTTGTAATGAAATCGGACAAGGTAGTTTTAATCGACCTTTGGGCAGAATGGTGCGGCCCTTGCAGAATGTTGACTCCAATAGTGGAGGAAATGGCAAAAGAATACGAAGGAAGAGCTGTAATTGGCAAACTCGACGTGGATAATAATCCGGAAACAACCAATAAATTTGGTGTAAGAAACATCCCTACCATCTTATTTATAAAAGGTGGCGAGATAGTGGACAAACAAGTAGGCGCAGTACCTAAGGCTGTTCTTACCAAGAAACTAGATGCACTTATTTAATCTAAAGCATCATCCTAAAAGCAAATAATGGAAGACTATAGCATACAACAGAACCGGATTGAACAATTCGGTTCTTTGGAGTTTATTGCAAGGCAGGTAGTAGAAGGGTTTATTACTGGTTTGCACAAAAGTCCGTTCCATGGTTTTTCTGTTGAATTTGCCGAACATCGTCTGTATAATGCAGGCGAATCAATAAAACATATCGACTGGAAGTTGTTTGGGCGTACCGACAAGCTTTTTGTAAAACGATTTGAGGAGGAAACAAATCTAAGATGTCAGCTTATAATAGATAATTCGTCGTCGATGTATTATCCTTTCGATAAAAAGGTAACAGCTGATAATCCAAACAAGATTACTTTTGCAGTGTATGCAAGTGCAGCCATTATGTATCTGCTCCGCCGACAAAGGGATGCAGTAGGTTTAAGTGTGTTTGCTGATGATATTGAATTGCAGACTTTGTGTAAATCGAATGCAATTCATCACAAAATGCTTTATCATAAACTTGAAGAATTGCTAAACCCAATATCTACAGATTTAAGAAAGAAAACATTTGCGGCTGATGCACTCCATCTGATTGCTGAAAGTATTCATAAGCGTAGTTTGGTTGTTATCTTTAGCGATATGTTTGAAAACAATAATGAAACAGATAAATTGTTTCAGGCTATGCAACATCTTCGTCATAATAAACATGAAGTGATATTGTTTCATGTTACAGATAAAAAGAAAGAGCTGGATTTTGAGTTCGACAACCGTCCGTATAAATTTATTGATGTCGAAACGAGCAAAGAAATTAAAATTAATCCCAGTCAGGTAAAAGAAAATTATATAAAAGCAGTACACGAATTCAAAGATCAGTTAAAACTACGCTGCGGTCAATATCGTATCGACTTTGTAGAAGCTGATATTAATCTTGGCTTTCGCCAGATTTTATTGCCCTATTTGCTCAAAAGAGAAAGGATGCAATAATAGTTAATCTAAATTTATTTCTTTTTTAAAAATCTCTATTATAATTCAGTAATTTTTATTACTTTTGCACCAAATTTATAAATTGTTCATAAATTTGCACAAAATTAAAGCTTTCAAATATTAATTATAATAAAAAATCAGTATGAAAAAAAATAGTCTAAGACTTTTAACAGCACTAATAGTAGTAACTCTGTTAGTATCCGGTTGCGGTCTGAGTAAAATGGTAAAAAAATATAATACTGTAACGTACGAAGTTACTCCAAATCCGTTAGAGGTTCACGGTGATAAAATAAATGTAACAGTAAAAGGAAAAATACCTGCAAAATATTTCAATAAGAAAGCAGCAGTTTACGTTCAGCCAGTATTAAAATATGAAGGTGGTCAGGTCGCTCTAAAACCTTTCTATTTAAAAGGAGAAAAAGCAAAAGGCGAAGGAACAGTTATTAATTACAAAAATGGTGGTTCATTTACTTACACAGATGTAATCGACTACAAACCTGAAATGAATAAATCAGAATTAGTTGCTAATCCTATTGCTCACATGGCAAATAAAGTACCAGCTAATGCTAATACTAAACCTGCAGAAGTTAAACTATTAAAGAAAGCTGTTTCATTAGGCGACACCAAATTAGCTGACGGAACAATTTATACTTCTCAAAGAATTAACGTAAATGGAGGGGAAACAGTAAGTGCACCTGATGGATACGAAAAAGAGACTATTATCACTAAAAAAGGAACGATCTATTATTTAGTTAATATGTCGAACTTAAACATGAAAATAGATTTAAATAAAGCAGAAGAAGCAAAAGCTGCTTTAAAAGGAATAAATGATCTTATCGAACAAAATTGGGTAATTAAAAATATTGAGATCAATGCATGGGCTTCACCTGAAGGAGAAGAAAACCATAACGAAAACCTTGCAAAAGACAGAGCAAAAACAGCTAATAAATATATGGAAGATCAAATTGATGCTTTCTTAAAAGTATTAGCTAAGAAAACAAAAACAAACTTTAAAGATCTTAAAAAAGCTGTAGTTTATAATATCACTGCTAAGGGTGAAGACTGGGACGGTTTCTTAGCTTCATTAGAACGCTCTGATGTTAAAGAAAAAAGTACAATCGTTAATGTTATAAAATCTCAGCCAGATCACGAAAAGAAGCAACAAGAGATTAGAAATATGACAGTGATCTACAAACAAATTGAGGACAAAATTCTTCCTCCATTAAGAAGAGCTGAGATTACAGTTAATTTCTATCAACCAAAGAAAACTGATGAACAAATGGCTATGTTATCAACTAAATCACCAGATTCATTAGATAATAAAGAACTATTGTATGCAGCTACTTTAACTAAAGATTTAAACACACAACTTAAGATATATAAAGCAGCAACAACTGTATATCCTCAGGATTGGAAAGGTTATAATAATGCTGCTGCTGTAGCAATGAAATTAGGAAATGCTAACGAAGCATCATCATTATTAGAAAAAGCTAATTCATTACAACCAAACAATTCATCAATATTAAACAACTTAGGTGTTGTTTCTTTAATGAAGAGAGATTTCAAAGCAGCAAAATCATACTTTGAATCAGCTCAAAAATCTGGAGCATCTGAAGGTTACAACTTAGGTATCTTAATGATAAAAGAAGGTAACTATAATGCAGCTTTATCTTCATTTGGAAGTAAAAAATGTGATTATAATGTAGCTTTGGCTTCATTATTATCAGGAAACAATACTGCTGCTAACACAGCAATAGAATGTGCACCACAAAATGCACAAACATATTATTTAGCTGCTGTTATTGCTGCAAGATCAAATAATGCTAATATGGTTTATGAAAATCTTAAAAAAGCATGTACAGAAGATGCAGCTTATAAAGCACAGGCAAAAGATGATCTAGAATTTGCAAAATACAATAAGAACTCTGAATTTCAGAGTGCAATAAGATAATAAAAAACATTTTCTCTTTGTAAAAAAGCTCCCTTAGAGGAGCTTTTTTTTATTTATAATTAAAAATTAATTAAAAATTTATAACCTTTTTTTAGTTTTTACGTTTAAAATGATTATATTTGCACGGAATTTTATTTATAAAATTAAAAATTAATTAAATTTACAATCGTTTATACATTATAATATACACATTTAAAAAATTATTTATGAAAAAGATATACTTAATGCTAACTCTTTTTTTAGCACTTATTTCATTTAAATCAAAAAGTCAAGATTTAGATAAAGGGAAGATATTTGATAATTGGTCACTTAGTATTAATGGGGGTGTTCCTATGTTTTGGGGAGATGTAGAATCAACCTTAAGTGATAAAATAAAAGTAAATGCTGCTTGGGGAATTAAGTTAGCAAAAAGGTTTAATTCAACATTTGAATTAAGAGGAGAGTTCCTTAAAGGTTCAGTAGGTGGAATAAAACCTGCAATTAATCGTTACTTTAATTCAGATTTTTATGATTTTGATATAAGTGGTACAATTAACTTCTCTCAATTTATATATGGCGAAAATCCATGTAGAAAGTTTAATTTTTATGGAATATTAGGGCTAGGGCTTTTTAATTATAGAAGTATTTTATATGAATATAATACAAATAACATAATAGCACATAGCGGTTATAAAAGTATTTACCCTGGCACTAGCGAAGAGTATGTTACAGAAGCATTTTTAGCCGTTGGTATTGGGATATCATATAGATTAGATAAGAGATTTGATCTTGTAGCAGAAAATCAATGGCATGTTGTAAATACTGATTTAGTTGATAATAAAGTTGGTTGGTTTTCTAAAGATGTTGTTTCTTATACTTCTCTTGGTATTACATATAAGTTTAATTTTAGAAAGAATCCTGGTCTTTTTGTCGATTGTGCTAAGGGAGGTACTACAAAAGGGAAGTTAGATGATGGCGCAACTTATCGTTATGATACTACCGGTAAAACTGTTATTATTAATAAATGTTGCATTACCAAAGATAGTGTTAACAATATTATTAATGAAAGTAATAAGATTAAAGATATTGATAACAAAATAAAGGAACTTCAAAATCAAAAGAATAATCTAACTCCTGCTAACACTAATCCGGTAGCTAATAATATTAATAGTGATAAATTAAAAGAACTGGAGAATAAAATAAAGGATCTGGAGAATCAAAAAAATAATGCAGCTCCTGCAAATAATAATCCGGTAGCTAATAATATTAATAGCGATAAATTAAAAGAGCTAGAGAATAAAATAAAGGATCTGGAAAATCAAAAGAATAATGCTCCAGCTAATAATAATGTTACTCCTGTCCAAGTTCAAAATATTGATCAGGATGCCTTAAGGAAGAGTATTCTAAAACAGGTAATGGACAGTATTAATAATTTGCCAAAACCTAAAACAATTACAACAACAACTTCAAGTACTTCAGTAAGTGTTGATAATTTGAGTTTACAACCTGTTTACTTTGCTTTCAATAAATCTATAATTCGTGAATCTGAACTTAGTAAAATAGAAAACATTGCTCAAATAATGTCAACAGATAAGAATCTTAAGATAATTGTATTTGGACATTGTGATCGATATGGGACTGAACCTTATAATGATGGATTAAGTAAGAGAAGAGCTAAGGCTGTTGCTAGAATGTTAACCAAAAAGTATAAGATCAGTAAAGATAGAATCAAGGTTGAATACGACGGGAAGAAGAATCTTATTTCTCCAGCAAATGCTATTAACAGAAGAGTTGATTTTACCAAGCAAAATTAATTAGTTCTTTAAATTATATTAAGAAAGGCTATCATTTATGATGGCCTTTCTTTTTTATTTACACCCCCTTCGTTAGTTATTAATAATATGTTGTAAATTTTATTAAATAAACCACCCAAATCTAAATTATATTTAATACTTTTGAAGACTAAATCTACAACTCAATAATTAAAATAAATAATAAGATCATGAAGAAGTTAATACTATTTACTGTGTTGCTATTTTGTTCTATGTGTTTTAAAAGTAAATTGGTTCAAGGACAGTATCTAAATGCAAAGCCTGAAGATTTTACTGAGATTACAAATCGTACTCTTATAGTACAAATGATGCATGAAGATAATTACTATATAGAAGAAGTGAACAAGAAGATCGAAAAGACTAAAAATGTAAATAGAAAAGAAGAACTTCAGAAAGATCTGGAAAGTTATAAAAACTTTATTATTGACTTTAATAAATATATAAAAGATGTTGTTGATAAATATTGGCTTTATAATAAAAAGAAGCCAGTTGAATTCAAATCATTTTCTGAAGTAGAAGTACTTCGTCGGAATGATCCCAGAAGTTATACTATCCTTCTCTTCCATAACTCTAAGAAGTGGGTGCGTAATGAGTATGGCAAGGAAACTTATGCTAATCATACTATTCCTACTCTTATCTATTCGCGACTAGAAAACTGTAATCCTTATGATCCTTCGTTTTATGAGAAGATTGATTATAGCTTTTTCTTTCCTTATATCAATATGCGAAAAGAAAGTGAACTCTTAAGTACTGATCTTGTACTTAGTTTTAGAGTAATGCAACTTCATATAAAAGTAATATTAGAAAAGAATAAAAAAGACTATAAGGTTGTGAATTTTGCTAGAGATCAGGCGGAAGAAAACTGTCATGAAGTTGCAAAACAGAACTTCTTACTTGAAGATAGACTTATGGAAAACAAAGTTACAAAAGCTGATATTAGCAAAGTATTTACTGGTAATATTAACATTATCCCCAGTAGTGAAGTTTCGGCAGCTATAGAAAAAGATGAAGACTTTTTGGTTGGTATGGCGATCCCTTATGAAATAAAATCGGATAAGTCGGGGATCCCTGGCTTGGAGTTGGCTGAAAGAATTATGTATTATAAGTGTTTTGTTGATATTAAGACTGGAGAAATTTATTCAGTTTATGGGGATAAAACTGTTGACAATTGGGAACCTTATTTTAATGTCAAAGAATTTAAAAAGCTGGAAAAATGCAAATAGTATTAGGGTTTCTTATTTATTAAGTACAAAATAATACTTAGACAAAGGAAAGCAATTAATGATTACTGAAAGAAATAACAATAGAGAGGATGATTTATCTGAGAATGATACAATCATCCTCTCTTCTTTTTACCTGCCACCTATAGAGTATTTCGCCAGGATAATTAATGCTCCTTCATTTAAAGTAGAGTTGTATGAAAATTATCTTAAGCAGACTTATCGCAACAGATGTCATATATATACTGCAAATGGCAAGCTTCCTTTAAGTATTCCTGTTCATAAAACTTATGGGAATCATACCTTAATAAAAGATATTGAGATATCATATATGGAAAACTGGCAGGCTAATCATTGGGGAGCCATTGAATCTGCTTACAATAAGTCGCCTTTCTTTTTATATTATAGAGATGATCTTAAGAAGTTCTATATTACTACTTGGGAGTATCTTTGGGAGTTTAATACTGCTCTTAACGAATTCCTGTTAAAGAAATTAAAAATAAAGCAAGCACTTAGTTTTACTGAGGATTATATTACTACTTTAAATGATACTATTGACCCTAGGTATTGTATTACTCCAAAAGAAGACAGTAAAGGTATTATTTTCCCAAAGTATTATCAGGTGTTTGAGTCTAAGTTCGGATTTATTCCTAACTTAAGCATTATTGATCTTCTCTTTAACGAAGGACCAGAGAGTACAAATTATCTTAAAAACATATCCTTCATAAAACAATAAAACTACTACTTATATTTCTCGTCAGTGTCGCCAAGTACGAGAAATGTGCGAGGTAATTTAGTTTCAAGCTTAATTATTTTCCCTGTTACTGGATGCGGAAACGTTAATGAGTATGCAACTAATCGTATCATTCTGGTAATTGTAGAGTCGGCACCATAGCGATAGTCGCCAATTATAGGGCAACCAATATCCGACATATGTACACGGATCTGGTTCTTACGCCCGGTTTCCAGCTTTACCCTTATCAAACTATTGTCACCTCTTTGATCAATCTCTTTGTAATGCGTAATTGCAAACTTAGATTCGGGAGTTTCATTGCCTGAGTGCATAATATGACGGCCGTCTTCCCAAAGCCAGCTTGATATCGTCCCTTCCTTTTCTTTAGGATGTCCTTCAACGAAAGCATAGTATAGTTTCTCGGCTTCCTTCCAGTTATCTTTTACTTTCTGCTGAATTTCTTCTGTCTTAGCCATCAGAACAATACCTGTAACTTCTCTATCCAGACGATGAATAACCAAAGCACGTTTACGACCTTCAGATTCATCTTTTATGTATTTATTTACCTGTTGATGTAGCGACCAAACCTTTGCGCCAGGTACTCCATGTGTGAGGATACCTGCCGGTTTGATGACTGCAATTAAATAATCATCTTCAAAAAGTATACGGAAAGGAGTATTAGGTGTTTTTACACTCTTCTCAAACTTATCATAATCCAACACCAATCCTTTAGGAAGTATAGTTTCGGGATGTTTGTATGTGCCTGTTGCATCCGAAATGCAGCCACCCTTAATAAGTTTCCTAACCTTCGAACGCGATGCATTCCCAAATTCCTCCATCAGCACATCAAGTAATGTACCGGTATTCTTTACTGTTATTTTCATTAAGTATTATTATTCTTAATTTATAGTTTGCAAAGGTAGTTAATAATTCTCAGATTAAGAATTCTTACTTACATGCCTTAAAAGCAAAAGAGTATCCCGCTTACGCAGAATACTCCTTGCTAATTGTATTTATTTAAAAAAACTACTTGCTTATCCCAATAACGCCACATGCTATTCTCGCTCCGGAGTTACCCGAAGGTTGCGTAGTAAGGTCGTCTTCGCTTTTGTGAACAATCACTGAGCGTCCGATCACTGACGTTTCACCCTCAAAAGAGATCATTTTGCTTGTAAACTCCAGATGTGCTTTTCCATCAGCACCTGCTACCAGGTTTCCGAAATCACCTTCGTGGCACGACATTGTTTCGGGGGCACCATGTTTGGCTCCTGCCGGATTAAAATGTCCTTGTGCTGACGAAGCATCTGTTGCTGTGCAGTCTCCACATTCGTGGATATGCATTCCGTGTTTACCTGCACTTAAATTTTGCATGTCAACTACCACTTTTATACCACCTTCCACTACAGTGAAAGTAATTAGGCCAGTTGCAGTATTATCTTTGGTAGGATACATAATGCATACGGCTTTAGTAATTTTAGGTGCTGACGAATGAGTGTGTTTTCTGCCTTTATATATTCTAAAACTGCTTGCAGAAATTATGATGACTAAAAGAAGCAGTATTATTCCTAGTTTTTTCATATCAATTATTATTATTAAAAAGATTCCTTTTATAATTAGGAATAAACACTCCAATCATATTATAGTTCATAATAAAAAAATTATTGTTGTTTAGTCTACTTTCATGTTTTGATTTTAATAATATATAATAGTATCGTATATTGTTTTTACCTAAAAAATAGTTTGAATATCGCTATTTATTATTTTTATTTTTTGTTTTATTTATTTTTTATTTTGATTATGAATTTTAATATTAAGTTTAAGATTTATTTTATGAATGTTTTATAAATTTACAATTATCTTAAAAATAAAATTTGTACATATGCATGAATTTGCAAATACCTCCCGGAAAAGTTGGACACTATTGCGCGAAGTTGCATATGCTTCCCGGAAAAGTTGGACGCTATTGCGTAAAGTTGCATATGCTCCCAACGAAAGTTTAGAACTATTGCACATATTTGCATATGCTCCCAACAAAAGTTTAGAGCTATTGTACATATTTGCATATGCTCCCAACGAAAGTTTAGAGCTATTGCACATATTTGCATATGCACCCAACGAAAGTTTGGAACTATTGCACATATTTGCATATGCTCCCAACGTAAGTTTAGAGCTATTGCACATATTTGCATATGCTCCCAACGAAAGTTTGGAACTATTGCACATATTTGCATATGCTTCCAACGAAAGTTAGGAACTATTGCATAAACTTTCATATGCGTTCTACAAAAAATTAAGAGCATCATAAACCTCCGCGAAAGCGTAACTTGAAAAAGTTAGGGCATCACTGATATCCGCGAAAGCGTAACTAAATAAATTAGAGTTTTCATTTATTTCGCCGTAAGGCCTAAATAAAAAAATTAGCGATTTGGAGATTTGGAGATTTAAACAAAATGAAATAGTGCTTCTAATTTCTGTAGATATGCTTTCTTTTCTCTTTTTTATTTTATTATTAGAGATTTTGATATCTTATAATAAAATAAAACACATCATAAAACAAAAACTAATACTAATAATAATGAATAAAATTATGATTATAGAAATTATTTCGGATCAAGAAATAATGTTGAGGACTTATATTAAGCATAAATATTTGCTAGCCTAAATA
>CAIWDQ010000442.1 GCA_903911455.1 uncultured bacterium | reverse complement strand
TCACAGAGAAGCCAACCAATAATTATTTGGTCGACTCCCCCGTTGAAGACTTTTTTGTTCATGACAAAATTAATACTTTTGTAGACTCATTTAATAACCATCAGAAAAATAGTCCAGTTTTATAGGGGTTAATACATTTTTTCGTAATTCGTAATTCGTAATTCGTAATTAATTTTAATCTTCATCCTCCTCATCATCTCCTTCTATCATTTCAAAACCAAATAAACCCATAAATTTCGCTTTATAATAATCAGCACGTTCAAAATTTGTAAGATGATTATTGATTTTACACAAATTCAATATTAAAAAAGATTTATAAGGATCATCATCTTTTGCTAATTCCAATGCTTTTTCGAGCATATCTATCCCTTCTTGAACATTTCCTAAATCATTAGCTGTTATTGCCCCCAAATTATTTAAAGCCGATAAATGATCAGGTTTAAGTTTTAAAGTTTCCAGATAATAATGCATTGCCATCAAATAATCACCTTTACCATTTTGGGCAACTCCTATGCTATAATAAGCCTCAGCAAAAGTTGGGTCAATTTTCAGACATTTATTAAATAATACAATTGCCTCATCCCAAAGATCCATTTCGCCATACATAGCACCTTTGTTCAATAATATCCCTGTATCATCAGGTACTAATTCAAGATATTTATCATAGCATTCAATAGCCTTAAAATGTTCTTTTAACATTGCATAAGCTCTTCCTTGCTCAAAATGTTTATCAGTTTGATCATAAATCTCATATTTCTTATCATCAGTAACAAAATCATAGGTTTTTATTACATTTTCCCAATCAAGTCTCTCTTTATAAATCTTTGCTAAATCACCTATTGCTTCAGCAACTCCACAATATGAACGATCTAATTCAATTGCTTTATTATAACTTTCTATAGCTTTGTCATCATTTTTTAAATCATGATATCTTTTGCCTTGATAACAATAAATCTCACTCTTTTCATCATTTTCATCTAATAAGGTAATAATCTTATCGCAGACATCAATACATTCCTGTTCTTTTTCCTGGCAAGATAAACATATCATTAATAAATGAAGAATACCTGCTTCACTTTCCGGATAATCTATCAATGCCTGACGAAGCAGCACTTCTTTCTCATGCATTTTACTATCATCTGAAAATATTTTACTAACTTCTTTGGGTATTGTTTGTAATTTTCTCATTGAACTTTAGTATTTCGAAATTTGTAATTAATTTAAATCCTCCTCTTCATCATCTTCTTCCTTTGAAACGTCATAACCGAAAAGACTCATTAATTTTTCCTGATAATACTCAGTTCTTTCAAAATTAGTGATATGTTTGTTTATAGCAAGGAGTGTAAAATATAATTCAAACAGAAGAGGATCATCTTCCTTTGTTATTTCTATTGCTTTTTCAAGATATTCAATAGCTTGTTTTGCATCCCCTTCTTCAAGTATTGCTACTCTCCCCATATTCTTATATGCTTCAGCAAAATCAGGTTTAATTTTTATTGCTTCAATATAACAATGCATTTCCATTAAATGATCGCCAATTTTATTATAACATATACCTAGATTATAAAACAACTTTTCATCTGTAGTATCAACCTCTGTACATTTCTTAAACAACTTTTTAGCTTCTTCCCATTTATTCTGTTCACTATACACTATAGCTAATTCATGAAGAACAGCTATATCATTTGGCCTAATTGTTAAATATTCTTTATAATAATCAATTGCTTTTTCTTTATTATTAAGCATTGAAGAAGCATGAGCACAACTAAATAATTTTTCAAGATTTATATCTTTATCTGTATCATCATGAGCAAACATCTCATATAATTTAAGAGCATGCACCCAATCTTCATCTTCATAAAACATTTCGGCCATTGAAAAAATATTATCAACAGAAGGATTTATTTCTATTGATTTTTCATAACACGGATAGGCATCATCATTATTATCCATATATTGATAGATAATTCCTTTATGGAAATAGTTCTCAGCTATTTCTTCGGCGTCAGTATTAAGTTGAATTAGTTTATCACATATCTCCAAACATTCTTCATACTTTTCCTGTTGTTCTAAAATCATATACAAATCATCGAGTACCCCTAGCTCAAATTGAGGAAAATCGATTAAAGCCTGACGGATTATTACTTCTTTTTCCTCCAAACTTATATCTTTACGCATAAATATAGTATGCAAATGTTCGGGGGTTGGATTACAAGGTTTCATCATTGTCTTACTATTTTTGTTTATTATATTTGTTTTAGGATTATAATTTTCTTAATTTTTAATTTTTAATT
>CAIWDQ010000441.1 GCA_903911455.1 uncultured bacterium | reverse complement strand
TCTTTACCGTTTCCTTCATCTGTTCATCAGACAAAACGGGAGTCATAATGAAAACGGTTTCGTATTGATTCAACATCTTTTTATTTGTTAAATTATTAATTATTTTAAAATGGAGTGCAAAATTACAAAAATTAATTGAATTAGCAAGTGTATCTAAGTTTATTTTTAATAAATATTTTAAACCCTCTTATTCTATAAACTTATTAAGCTCTAAATAGAGTTTTTGCGTAGGCAATCCCATTACATTAAAATATGAACCTTCAATTCGTTCAATACCTACATAACCTATCCATTCCTGTATTCCATAAGCACCTGCTTTATCAAAAGGGCTGTACTTATTTATATAATAATAAATTTCTTCATCACTTAATTCACGAAAGTAAACATCACTATAGGCTGAAAATGTTTTAATCTTTGATTTACTTTTCAAACAAACTCCTGTAATTACCTGATGTTGCTTACCTGAAATAAATCTCAGAATTTCATAAGCATGTTCTTTATCTACAGGTTTACCTAGAACTTTATCTTCCAGACAAACTATAGTGTCAGCAGTTATTATTATAGTGTTATCATTAATTTCATCATCCAAAAAAGCACTTGCTTTTAGTTGAGCAAGATAAACAGGTATTTCAGATATTGATAATCCTTCAGGATACGTTTCTTCAACCTCTTTAAGAATAACCCTGAAATTAATACCCATGTCTTTTAATAATGCCTGTCTTCTTGGTGATTGTGAAGCAAGAATTATATCATAATTATCTAAGTTAATCATTAGAATGTGCTTTTAAATATTGCAAACATAGTAAGTATTCCTAATACCATTATTATCTTAGCAGCATTACTTACGAAATGAAAATCTTCTTTTACTTTTGCATTCATTATTTTATATGTTAGAAAAGCTAATGGCACCTGAACAACTATAACTAAGAGAGCTGCAACATACCCATGATTTATTTCTTTAAGTACATATTGAAACCATACTATTATTATTATACTAACAACTGCGATTGCAGCAGCTACTTTCTTAGCTACAGGAATACCTGCTACAATTGGTAAAGTAGTGCATCCCCATCTTCTATCTCCTTCAATGTCTTCAATATCTTTTATAATTTCGCGGATAAATGTAGTAAGGAATGCAAATAATGCGTAAGCCAATACAAAGTATGTTATTCCCCAGTAAGCATTTATACCTTGTGCAAAAATAAGTGGATTGTTATGAATAGCAAAGAATTCAAATAGCCATACTATTATTACTGTAAAAGCTGAAAGTAATGACACAGCTAAATTTCCCCATAATAATAGCATTTTATATTTTAATGAATAAAAATAAAGAACTGTTGCAAATACCATAAATAATAAACCTATGCTGATTGAACCTACCTTATAACCAAGATATACTCCTATACCTACAGCAATTGCATTAATAATATAGTATGCAGTTTCAGCTTTAGTTGCACTTATTTTATTACCTAAAATAAGTTTATCGGGCTTGTTGATAGGATCAATTTTTAAATCAAAATAATCATTAATAATATAACCTCCGGCTGCAATAATTACTGTAGTCAATACCAATAAAAAGAAATCAAAATCACTTAATTGTAATTGTAATTGTTGTAATTTGTAGAATGGCTGGATAAGAAAATACCTTGTCATGTACTGTGTAAGAGCAATAATGAGTAAGTTTTGCCATCTTATTAGTCTTAGATAGATCATAATTATTATTGTATATTAATGAATCGGCAAAATTACAAAAATACTCCAACAATTATAGTAACTTTGCAGCCTCATAAATATTAATATGGATTTAAATACGATAGCAACAACTTTACACGACAATATCCTGCATACAACTTATGCAGAAATAGTAGCTGTCTTCTTCGGATTATTAAGTGTCTGGTATGCCCGCAACGAAAATGTATATCTTTACCCAACCGGTTTAATTAATGTCGGATTGTATGTTTATATATGCATAATAGCTAAGCTTTATGCTGATATGGGAATTAATATTTTTTATTTTATAATGAGTATTTATGGTTGGTATTTCTGGACACGAAAGGATGAGCAGCAACATCATGTTCCAATTACAAAGGGGAGTTTATTACAAAATATCATTAATATTTTAATAACATTAGGTTTCTTTGGCATAATATATTTTATTCTTAAGAAATATACCGATAGCACAGTCCCTATTTTAGATTCATTTACAACTGCTATTTTCATCATGGGAATGTGGTTTCAGGCTCGTAAGAAAATTGAAACCTGGATATATTGGATTGTTGGTGATATATTGGTGATCCCTTTATTTGCGTATAAAGGTTATTTATTTACAGGCATTCAGTTTGCTGTCTTTTTAGGATTGGCTGTTTCGGGTTATATTGAATGGAAAAAGAAGTTGAATGCTTATAATCAAAAAAGCCCTGTCAAAATATGACAAGGCTTTTATAATTCTTTTAGTTAATACATATTAATATTGAGAAGTGTCGGTTTATCTCATCGGATACAATTTAAATATCTCATTCGATTTCATTATAATATCTACATATTGAGCTCTGCGATAAGCATAAGGATCTTTTAGGTTCTTGCGTGATAATTTACCTCTAAAATCATTAATAGTATGATAACCTTTACCATCCATCCAAAATTCAATATCTTTTAACATTTTATCAATATAACCCAATCCATTTTTATAAAGTGTGCTTACAACCTGAACGCAATCAGTACCTGCCAACAACATTTTAATAACATCTTCACCTGTCAAAATACCAGTATTACTACATATTGAACCTCTGAAATTACCATACAACAAACCGGCATATCTTAATGCAAGACGATTATCATCTTCATTACTCAAACGATAAGGAAAATGTAATGCTTCTGTATTAATATCAATATCAGGCTGAAACAAACTATTGAACAATACAAAACCATCTGCTCCTTCGGTATACATACGATTAACAACATTCAATGTATTTGAATAAAAAGGACTCAGTTTTACACTTACAGGGATTGTTACAGCTTTTTTAACCTTGTAAATAATATCTAATTGTTCAGTAATGATAGATTTTTCATCCTTTTCTGGATCTTTTGGAGTTGAATACAAATTTAATTCAATTGCATTAACACCAGTTTCTTCTATTAGATGTGCATATTCAACCCAGGTTTCATCATATACAGCATTTAAACTTGCAATAACAGGTATGCTAACTGTTTCTTTAGCACGACGAAGATTCCCTAGATGTTCATCAGGTCCAGCATGAATCATATCAGGAAAAAGAGAAGTCATTTCCGCATTACGGTTTTCATACTCTCTTAAATTTTCTTCCATTTGAAGACTTTCCAGTTGGATTTGTTCCTCAAAAAGCGATTTATAAACTATAGCAGAAGCTCCACTATCTTCAATTTTTTTTAGATTAGAAAAGTCTTTTCCTAAATTACATGCTCCGGCGATGATTGGATTCTTAAGATCCATACCAAGATATTTTACTGATAAGTTTGCCATTTATTTGTTCTCCTTTGATTTTATGGTTTATAGATTCTATTTATTATTAAAACAACTCATATTAAGTTATGACTTAAAAAGGGGTTGAAATTAGTAATTATATTTGGATTTTTTAACAAAAGAGAAAAATAAATATTTATTATGGTAAAATTATTATGCATTTGATCTCGGGAAATTAAAAGGATGTCCTTTTTGAGATGTAATTAATAGCTTTAAACCAAAAATTCAATTTAGATTGAATCACTAAATATGCTAAAAGAGTCGGCGAATAGCAAACTTTCTTATTAAAATACTTTCGCAAGCTATTCTTATTACTTAAAAGCATCTTTTAATAGCAAAATAACATCTAAAAATAGCTGGCGAACTCCTTTTAATAGCTAAGGAAGGTATTAAAAGGAGTTCGTTTGTTATTTGCCGACCTTCTGAAGGTATTTTAATAGCTGATAAGGGTATTTAAATAGGGTCGGAGGCTATTTTTATAACCTATTATCAGCACATTAATACTAAAGCCCGATTTCGTAAATACGAGACCGGGCTTTATAATAATTAAAAAAATATATTTATTAATACGCTTTCGCGAATACTACTCTTTGCGTTGAAGGTTTACCAGTATAAATACATTTACCCGTTTCCTGAGGATTATTCAATGGAATTGTACGTATAGTAGCTTTTGTTTCTTCTTTTATTTTAAGTTCAGTATCAGTCGTTCCATCCCAATGAGCAAGTACAAATCCACCTTTGTTATCAATAGCATGTTTAAATTCTTCCCAAGTATCAACTTTATAAGTCAAATCATCTCTAAAAGTTAAAGCTTTTTGATAAAGATTCTTCTGGATAGCTTCCAGTAAATGCTCAACTTTGTTTTCAATATCTATTTGTTGATAGGTTGATTTTTCTAAAGTATCGCGACGAGCAACTTCAATAGTCCCTTCTTCAAGATCACGAGGACCAATTGCTAATCTCAATGGAACACCTTTTAATTCATATTCAGCAAACTTCCATCCTGGCTTATAAGTATCTCTATCGTCATATTTAACTGATATTCCTTTAGCTTCAATTGATTTTTTAATTTTTAAAACTCTTTCAGAAATAGCTGCAAGTTGTTCTTCATTTTTATAAATAGGAACTATTACAACCTGAATAGGAGCCAACTTAGGAGGTAATACCAAACCATTATCATCAGAATGAGCCATAACCAATGCACCCATTAATCTGGTAGAAACACCCCATGAAGTAGCCCAAACAAACTCTTGTTTATTTTCTTTTGTCAGATATTTTACATCAAAAGCCTTTGCAAAATTCTGACCAAGAAAATGTGAAGTACCTGCCTGAAGTGCTTTCCCATCCTGCATCAAAGCTTCAATACAATAAGTATCTACTGCTCCCGCAAAACGTTCATTTATTGTTTTTACACCTTTTAAAACAGGTAATGCCAACCAGTTTTCTGCAAAATCAGCATAAACCTCAAGCATTTTACGAGCTTCTTCCACAGCTTCTTTCTCAGTAGCATGAGCTGTATGACCTTCCTGCCAAAGAAATTCAGCTGTTCTTAAAAATAATCTGGTTCTCATTTCCCATCTAACTACATTAGCCCATTGATTCACCAATATTGGAAGATCTCTATAAGACTGTATCCAATTACGATAAGTATCCCAAATTATAGTTTCGGAAGTTGGACGAACAATTAATTCTTCTTCTAATTTTGAATCTTCATCTATGATTACACCTTTACCATTTGGATCTGCTTTTAAACGATAATGAGTAACAACAGCACATTCTTTAGCAAAACCTTCAACGTGGCTAGCCTCTCTACTGAAAAAAGATTTTGGTATAAACAATGGGAAATATGCATTTTGATGCCCCGTATCTTTAAACATTTTATCAAGGGCTGCCTGCATCTTCTCCCATATAGCATAACCATATGGCTTAATTACCATGCATCCTCGCACTGCAGAATTTTCAGCTAAATCAGCTTTAATAACCAGCTCATTATACCATTGCGAATAATTATCTTCTCTTTTAGTCAATTCTTTTGCCATTTTGTGTTGTTTTGGTATGAAATTTGTATATAAATCCGTGTAAATAATATTTAATAATAATCTGCAAAATTAAAAAATATAAGTTTTAAAATAGCATTTATTTAATTTAAAAAATGGGAGGACCCAAAAAATGAAAAATCTATTGAAAATATTCTTAATTCCTTTATTCCTGTCTACAGCTTGTACATCAATGTATCAAGCAGGTTCGGGGAATGAAGATGATGGTGTATATTACAGACCTCAAAAAGCTGCAAATAATACTCAGGAAGTAAAACCTTCAACAACTGTTAATGATAAGCAGACTTATACTGAGGCTACTCCAAACTCATACACTCCTAAAAACACTACAACTCCTCAAAATAAAGAACCTCAAACTAATGCTGTCAATAATAATGTAAGTGATCAACAAAATAATAATTTTAATACTGATAATTCGGTAAATCAAAATACTGATAACAGTGGTTATACCAGTGATGATTATTATGATTATGCTTATGCTGCCCGTTTACGCAGATTTCATAATCCATGTTATTCCAGTTATTATGACGATTATTATACTAATATGTATTGGTATAACAATGATCCATTTTATTATGGAACCAGTATCTATATGGGATATAACTGGGGCTGGCCTTACTATAGCTACTATAGTCCATATAATTATGGTTGGGGTTTAGGTTTTGGTTATGGATTGGGCTGGGGCTATGGTGGCTTTGGATATTACCATCCTTATTGGGGAGGATATTATGGTAACGATTATGGTGGATATGGACATGGTGGTGGTTATCATGATGGGGGTTGGGCTTCCAATTCAAATCATTATTATGGACAAAGAAATCAGATAGGTGCTTCTAATGGAATTTCATCTGGTCGTACTCTTGGATTAAGCGGCAGACCTGGAAGAAGTAGCACAAATTCTAATGGAAAAACTCAGGATCAAAGAACTGAAGCAAGAACTAATACTTCTACATCTCCTAATTCAACTATAACTGTCCGTCAAGATCAACAGAAAGCAGTTACTAATAATAATGCTAACGTTTCGAGAGCCAGAAATTATAATCAACAACCGGCTACTCCTAATCCTGGATACAACAGAGCTAATTCAAACAATGTAGTTCGTCAGTATAACAAACCTGTTCCTACTACTAATACAAATACTACTACTGGAACTAAGGCTTATTCATCTCCTTCTTATAATCGTCCTCGTTCGAGCCAGGATTACGAAAGTGCTCAAGCTAAAAAAGAACGTGCTTATAATAGTACTCCTCAACAAAGGAATACTAACGCAAATCAAAATAATACTACTAATAGACCAACTCAACAGAATAATACTGCTCAAAGAAGGTATAATACTAACCAAAGTAATAACAGATACAGCAACTCTAATAACTACACTCCTTCTCAATCTACCCCAAGTCGTAGTAGTTCTCCTACTTACACTCCATCAAGTAGTGGGCGTAGTTCTGGATCGAGTTCTGGATCGGGTGGTAATTCAGGTGGTGGATCAAGATCAAGTGGTGGCGGTTCAAGTAGTGGTGGATCACATAGTGGTGGCAGAAGATAATTTCAAACAAAACATTAATAACCTCAAATTTTTTACTACAATGAAAAAAATAACATTAATAATAATCTTAACCTTGTCTCTTTTTAAAGTTAATGCTCAAAATGAGATTGACGCTCTCAGATATTCTCAAAATTTCAATGTTGGTACAGCCAGATTTAATGCTATGGGTGGTGCTTTTGGTGCTTTAGGCGCCGATTTCTCAACTTTAAGCATCAATCCTGCAGGAATTGGTTTATATAAAGGCTCTGAATTTACTATTACTCCTTCTTTAAGTGTTGGAGGGACAAACTCTACATATAATAATAGTCCTTCTTATTACGATAATAAATATAATTTCAGCCTTGGGAATGTAGGTATAGTTTATGATTTTTATAAAAGTGGCAAATATGCTGAAGGAAATGGCTGGAAAGATGTTCAGTTTGGATTTGGGATTAATAGACTGAATGATTATAATAATAATATGACTATTCAAGGCAGTAGCTCCAATTCTTCGATGATGACTGAGTACCTAGATTATGCTAAGGGTTATAAGCCTACTGACCTCAATGACTTTGATACCAAATTGGCTTATAAAACTTTCTTATTAAATCCTATAGGTGATTCCACACAATACATGACTCCTATAAAAGGAACTGTTATTCAAAGGAAAACTTCTACTTTTAGTGGATCTGCTAATGAATTTGCTTTTACTTTAGGTGGGAACTACAGTAATAAAATTTACATAGGTGCTACTATTGGTGTTCCTTTTGTAAAGTATAATGAACAATCTCTTTATACCGAAAAAGATTCTCTTCACAATAGTTTCTCAGTAAGTGATAATTTAAACACTACAGGTACAGGTGTTAATGTGAAATTAGGTATCATTTATCGTCCTAACGACATGGTTAGAATTGGTTTTTCTTTTCATTCTCCAACTTTTTACAGTATGCAGGATCAATGGACACGCAGAATAGATTCTCAGGTTGATAGTGGTAGTTTTACTGCTGAATCTCCACAAGGAGTAAATAATTATCAAATTACTACTCCTATGCATTTTATTGGGAGTATCGCTTTTATTATTGGTCAATATGGGTTAATTAGTGCCGATTATGAGTTTATTGATTATTCTTCTGCACGTATTAGAGCCGATGGTGAAGATTTCTTTAATCAAAATCAAAACATACAAAATAATTATACTTCTACTAATAATATCAGGATCGGGACAGAATGGAGACTTAACCCTATTACTTTAAGAGCTGGCTATGCTTATTATCAAAGCCCTTTTAAAACTACTGCCAACGATGCATCCCGCAATATATTCTCCTTAGGCATAGGCTTTAAAGAAAAGGGATATTTCCTCGATTTCTCATATTCTTATTCAATACAAAAAGAAGATTATTATTTTTATGATCCTGCATATAATTTAAATCCTGTTAAAAATACGCTTACAGGAAGCAATATTATGATGACTTTAGGATTTAAATATTAACATGACATATAACTTTTATTATCAGAGATGATAGTAAAATTAAATTATATCTGAGTCCTTTATAGCTATTCAAAATAGCTAAAATTAATTGAAATGTTAGAAAACAAAATTTCAATTGTAATTACCGACCTGCAAAAGGAGAATGTAATTACACACATTACAGATGCAGCAGCATTGCTACCCGGTCTGTTATCTTTAACTCCCGGACAAAGGGAGAAAATGCTTAAGTTAGGTGATAAATCCTATGGGTTTAACGATAACGCTTATGCTCATTATGAACAGCATGGCAATTTTATGCCAAGTTATGTTGAAAGTGCTGAGTACACTATAGATGTAAATGCCCGTAAGCAGTTATATTCTATCAGATCAGTAGTTCAGGCTTTTTTAGATGACATTGACGATTCGTTGATGATAGTTGGAAGCGAAGAATTTTATGTAGCTCTTGAGTACTATAATTCAGTAAAACGTGGAGCCAAAAGCAATGTCCCTGCGGCTAAAGGTATTTATGACGATCTAAAAGGTCGTTTTCCGGGTAGAGGAGGAAACCCTGAAGTTCCACCAACACCTGCTCCGTAATTTTTTTTTTGATTTAACTAATGCCCGATGCCGTTTATACGATATCGGGCATTTTTATTAATATACTGATAATAGGGAACAAAAATAGGGTCGCTTGCTATTTAAATACCCTCGTCAGCTATTTAAATACCCAAATAGGGTCGGCGAATAGGCTCAGAGGGTATTAAAAGATGCTTTTAGGTCCTTTTAATATGCTCTAAGGGTATTAAAAGTAGCTCAGAGGGCATTAAAATACCCAATTAAGGTCGGCGAATAGGCTCTGAGGGTATTATAAGATGCTATTAGGTACTTTTAAAAGGCTCGGTGGGTATTAATATATGCTTTTAAGTTATTCTTCAACCCTTTTAGGATATTTACAAATAATCTTAAAATAAAAAAATAAATTTTACCCTTCTTTTAAGATTGCTTTAAATTATTTGTATTTTTGTTGATGATTAAATACATTATAAAATGAAACGAATTGTATGTATTGCATTTCTTTTAATCTCAATTAATGTCTTAGGACAAGATTCTACTAGGAGACATAATTTTTGTTTAGGAATTGAAGGTTATGGTGGTTATAATAATATTAATGATTTTTTTAAAGCTGTTGGTGGTAAAACTATCAATACAAATAATATTTATTTACAAAGTGGATTTGGGT
>CAIWDQ010000440.1 GCA_903911455.1 uncultured bacterium | reverse complement strand
TACTTTCTAGTTCGTAAACTCGTTCAGTGATAAGCTCTTTAAGTACTTCTTCTAGCTCACTATCGTATTCAGCCTGTACCATATCCATAAATTTGTTATTAACTTCAGCTGAGATACTATCATAACCGTTATCATCACTTTCGACATTATATACATCAACAATATAGATATCGACATCTGACTCATCGCTATAAATCGATAGCCCTATGTCATTTTCATCTTGATAAAGCAAAGAGTAGCTATTTCCGTGATTACGCTCAATCTCTACAGCTACATCAATGCCAAAAATTGTATTTTTAACATATATATTTTTAATCATTTCCTCAATTCGTCGTAATCGGTCCCCTGCAGCTATACCCATATAATTGTCAAGATTGTCGAGAAGCTCACTCACCGACAGCGGCCTAAATGACTTAACAGTAATTTTGTCTCTTTCACCATCGTGAATTAAGGTGTATTCAGATAATTCTTCACCTGCAACTAGGTCATAAACTGATCTAGGTTTATCCCAATCGCTAACCAAGTCACATTGATCGTCAGCATTGGGATTATCAATATCCCATTTTACTAAAATAGATTTACTCACGTCGCCATTTAGAAACCCTAGTGCTGCGAAGTACGGATCTTTATGTTCGCCAGATGCATAAGCATCCTCAATAAGAATTACTGTATTGTTTTTTATCATGACCATTACCTTCTAGAGTTAGTTCTGTATATTTTTTATAAAATTTTAAAATTCAAACCTCTCTGCTATTAGTTCAAATCTAAATCCATATATATTAAGATTAGCGTCGTTTTTTTCAGGGACAACTAATCGTGAATATTTATTTTCACGAACAAAAAAAAGTTTTTAAGACATAAAAAAGCACGCGTACTGCGTGCTAATAATATCTCTGCACATATAGTGCAAATTCAAAATTTTACTCAAAAAAATAGCGGCAATTTTAGTGCCGCTATATTCCTACCTATTAAGTTCTACTTGCTTTTCTTTCTGTTCTTTCTCATATTTTTCAGTTTCAACTATAACCATGTCATCGAATTTTTTATTCAACTCGTCAATTTGAGTGGGTGTGAAAACTTGACGTTTTGTAGCGAGCTTATCTTTATCCATCGCACGATGTATATCTTTAATGGTCCATTTAACGTCCTCAAACCCTTCAATATTTTGACCTTTTGATGGAACGTATTTTTCTAACATATTACAGAGCTCTTTGCCAAGCATCTGAAAGTTAGCGCTGCCATAGCAGTCTTTTTCTAATCTTGACATGTCTTTTGTTAACTCATGATAAACTGACTCGTGGACTTGAAAATACTTCTCAAAATCATACCCGCTTTCAATCATCCGTTTTCTAATATCAGAAGTAACTTGTTGATACAATTCTTCGAGCTCTTCGACGTCTTTAGTTAAAGAGTTTATCATCCAATTTGCGTCACGCCCGATCAACTCATCATCTATATTTGCTCGCTTTTCAGTGTAAGGCCTGATTTTTCCCTCTTCCAAATACGTATTAATGTAAGGGTATTCGCTGGGATGTATATGATCTCTTATGTTATATTCTTTGTACCTACTTGTTTGCGTAAACGGCAAACTATAGCCTGGCTGCAAATCTTCATCAGTAATAGTCATGATACGATCTCAGGTAGTCCGCGTTCTACAGCTGTTTCATTATAACTATCAACACACCTCATTAATGATCGCTCAACAATGTCGTTACGCATTAACCTGTGCAATACCATATATTGCTCTAGCGTAAGATTCTGATCTTTAAGCTTTTGTTTTATTGAATCGACTCTTGCTTTATCTATCATGTTAATCTCCTTATTTTAGTTTAAGTTCTTTCAATTCTTTTATCGCGCTTCAATTCAATCTCTAGCTTTGCAGACTCTTCTCTATGACGTCTATCGAATTTATCACTAATGTTTTCAGCAGATTTACCTATGCTGGTCACCAGAGATGTTCTATCGATTTTGCCTTCAT
>CAIWDQ010000439.1 GCA_903911455.1 uncultured bacterium | reverse complement strand
TTGCATTTAAACTTAAGGCACTTAAGGCACTTTAAGTACTTAAGGCACTATCTCAATCGTAATTCGTAATTCGTAATTCGTAATTATCCCCTAATTGCCGAAGCATTTAGGATACAGGAGGCTCTACAGGTACTACTACTATAGGTATTGGTAATGGCACAATCAAAGTAAGCACTACGTCCAATGTAAGTATATCACCAACACCTAGTTCTACATTTGTTTTGGTTAAAGCTTTATAATTAGGTTTGGTAAAAGTAACTGTATATAATCCTGCTTTGGCAAGTTGCAAACTAGCTGCACCCGTATCATCAGTGAGGGCTTTATCTCCGGTTTCAACAACTAGAATATGAACCAGACGCAAATCTTCGGAAGATACTGAGTCTTTTGCGCCAAAGTTAATGGTACATTCGGGAGCTAAATGACGAACACCATAATGAACTATCTTGCGTGCCGAGTGGTATTGATTAACAAAATCAGGAGCTACATCAATGAAAGTTTCTACCAAAGGATCAAGTTCTTCGCGAAGCATAACTTTTACACGGTGAAGTTCTTTTTCTATATTGGCTGTAGCGACTGTTACACTTGTAAGTACATCTCTTTTTCCTCCTAAAACGCCTTTATAAACATCTGTTTTAGTTTTCAACAACAAAGTGTCAGCTGGTTTAATATTATATGGAGGAAGTTTAATACCCAGATCAATAGCCATATCGTAAACGATGTCGGCATACACTGTAATTTCTTCATCTTTCAAAGACTTAATATCCGAATTTGAAATATTAATAGCCACAAAACCACTACGATCTTTAACAGAATTGCTATATGCAATTTCGCCATTCTTAACCTTAATAAGTATTGTTTCCATCAGAGCACGTGCTTCGTTCTTTATAACAGTTTCGTCGGAGCTGCCGCGCATTTGTATCATCATTTGCTTATGAAGATAGACATTGCTTTGTTCCAGGTCGTCAACCTTAGCCTGAATTATTGTGTTTGGTCCCCATGCAAGAATATTGCTAAGCAAACATTCGTGGCTTGTGTTGATCATTTTTAAATCGTCATCCTGTGGTTTTTTCATGTTGTTATATTATATAGTATTTTGATTAATTTATTTTTTAACAAAATTATCTTAAATATCAATGCTAAATTTTTTATTCTGATATTTATTTTTAAATAGATGAGAAGTAACTGTTATGTAGCGATATAAATAATTTTAATCTTAACTCATATTTGGAACAAAATTGTGTTAATAAAGCTTCTCATAGTTGATGTGTTTTTCTTCTTATTTATTAATAATTATATCCTGAAAGCCTTTATAATGATTAGTATTACAATTATATAACTCATAATTACTGTAAAGATAATCCTTATGCTCAATAGCATGAAATCAGTACTTATAAAAACGAGCATAATGAACGTCAATCAAGCCTTAGCAACCATTATTTTAATATTTGTTTCGTTCTGAGAGATATATGTTTTGTTTTGACTGATGTTTGTTTCATTCTGAATGATATTTGTTTCGTTCTGACCGATGTTTGTTTCATTCTGAGTGATATTTGTTTCATTCCAAACCATATTTGTTTTGTTCTGAATGATATTTGTTTCGTTCTGACCTATATTTATTTCATTCTGACTCATATTTGTTTTGTTTTGAATATTCAGATCAAAACAAATAACATTCAAATCAAAAAACTTATTACTGTTTTTAAAACAAATCTAGCTTAAAACTATTCAATAATTCTAATAATTAAAACTGTTTTTA
>CAIWDQ010000438.1 GCA_903911455.1 uncultured bacterium | reverse complement strand
TATAAAGGGCGTGTTCTTGCCGATTTACCTGGTCATTATCTTAATTGGTTTGCCAGAGAAGGATTTCCTAATAATGAGTTAGGCCAGCTATTAGCACTGATGCAAGAGATTGATCATAATGGATTGACAGCTTTGCTTGATCCCCTAAGAAAGGCTACAACAAGCAAGTAGCTTTGATTCCTCTAGGGCACATCGAGGCTACAGACTTTGGTTTTAACTATGCGCCCATTTTTTTTGGATTTTAATCCTACTGACTTTTAAATTTATTTTCAAAAAATCAGAAAGAACGTAATAAATAGCGAACTTTTTTGAAATTACTGATAAGTGACAGATAGTGATCTAATTAAGCGCTGATCCGATAAAAAGCGATTGCCTTAAAAGTGAAAAAAACTTTTGATAGACTTCAGGGCTATCGACAACATCAATATCGTACTGAACACTTGCACGAACATTAAGCTGAGATTCTCCTCTAGGCCTTATAGTTACAGTTAGACGGGTCAAATCACTTCTATATTTAAATGGACCATATGTTCGATAATTAGTGGAGAAAATAATTAAGTCATCAGTCTTATATCTGTAATAAGTTGGATCATCTCGCCCATAACTATTATCGTCATATAATTTTTTTCCTGAGAGAATACCTAAATCAATATCAACAACATCAATCTCGAAAAATAAATCTTGCATAGCATAAATCGCTGATCTCATGATTTTTTCTCTATCAGTTGTATCAAAGACTTGTGTCTGAACAGATCGTAATTTAACCTGACTATCTTCAGATAACAGAATTTGATCTTTAGAATCCCAATGTATATTTGCCCCCATTGTTTGCTGGCACCCAGAGATACCAATCATAATTCCAAAGAGTAAAGCTAGGCCTACAAATCTCATCTGAGGAATTGTAAAGCCCTTCATGTTATATCCTTGCTTAATATAAAATGATTCATTCAATTTTACTCTGATACAAATAAAGATCGCTGAACAACATTAAAGAAATTCTGGTAGATCTTAGGGTCTTCAATTGGCGTTGTGTTGAACAATGCATTGGCCCTTATTTCTGTATGTGAAGCATCGTTAGGCTTGACAATTACCGTTAATTCAACGAAACCAGTATGACCATCACCTGCAAATTTACCTGCAGTAATCATTCCCATAGGTGCATTAACCCTTTCAACAATAAAACCTAAATCTTGTAAGGCTTGGACAACTCCACGGATAACCTTTATTTGGTCTTTTATTTCAAATACCTTAGTCTGATAGCTTCTTATTTTTAATTGTGCATCTGTAAGTGACAACAAATTATCTGGCGGTTTCTGTGGTCCACTTGCACAAGCATGTAATAATACAGCTGAAACCAGAAAAAATATTTTATATGACTTATTCATGTTATTTCCCTATTAAATATGATGGGCTTCAAGAAATACTGATTTAGATAGTTTAGAAAAAAACTCCTGATAAATTCACGGTTCATCTATCATTTCTAATCGTTGTTCGCCCGGTGGTAGACTGGCACTGCCATTACTACCACCACCTTTCCATATTTTACGGTCAAATATGATTCTAGCGCCAAAACGATTGGTATTGTTATTAACTGGAAATACAGTGAGAGTTGCTACAATTTGTTGCTGTAGATCAACTGGAAGCAATATTACTTTACCGCCAACCATACCAACCATAGCGAGAAATACACGCCCAATTTCTTGCCCCCACTCTCTTGCACTACGCTCTTTAACTGCTCGAAGCAGGCCTACTTCATGTTCACTTTCTTCTACTTGAAAACCTAAGTCTTGCAGAACTGCAGCAGAAGCAGATACAAGTTCGTGATAATTAGATGTCTCAAAGAAACGAATCTGAAGAGCCTTTTCTTTATTATATGTTGGGCTTAAATCAAAAAAGCTCTCAGGAGTCGCCATCATATTACAGCCGTTGATAGGCAACATACACACCAAAACAACAAACCACCTCAATTTAAAAGATTTAAAAAACACTAGGTGAAAATCCATTAAAATTGAGAATAATTATAAGCAAAATCTCTAACCTTTTTGTCTTTATCAAACTTAATAATGATTGTGAGCGTTCTTTGTGATGTTGTACTTTCAGATTGGCTAGTATTTGCTCCTAATATGATCAAAGTTCCAAAACCAGAATTTGTAGTATTCACTTGATTACTAGAAACTTTATCGTAAATCCATACCTCACGACGATTTTCATCAGTCGTAACAATATTAGGTGATCCAAGTATGACAGCGACAGCAGAAGCGGCCATACCTTCTTTTATTTCGCCTTGAACTTTTCCTACAGTTAAATTAGTTGCATTTGGTCCCACACTAACTGGGTGAGTACATGCTGAGATACATACCACTAACATTAGAATTAAAATATTCTTCATAATTGACTCTCCGACAATCAAAAAACTTTTATTTACTTAAAATAGTACAAAACTCTATTAAAAGGCGACAAGGAATAAACATTTTTCTATATTGAAAGCAACCATACCATTATTACGGAATTTAATATAATGTTAATTTTTCAAGATGAATATTTCGAAATAATATTAAATAGTCGAGTAGTTGGGTTGGGAAAACATTTATTCCAATATACGCATTTTATTTAGAGAGATCCTTTTAAAAGCAGATCATGTTATGGTTTAATCTAAATCTAAAATTCATTAATTTATTGGAGTTCTTATGTCTATTTCTCTGTATCAAGCCTCTGTGC
>CAIWDQ010000437.1 GCA_903911455.1 uncultured bacterium | reverse complement strand
CTAAAAAAAAGATGTGGGTACACGGTAGCTATTAGGAGAGGCGGGGGTTAGATCAATAAAAAAACCCTGTTACAGTATAAAACTATAACAGGGTTTTGGGATATTGAAAAACTTAAAGTTTTAGTCTTCTTGTTTTTTCAATTTATATACTTTTTTACTGCCATAAGCAGCTCCAAGTAAAAGTAGAATACTTAAGCCACCGTCTATTGGTGCTCCACCGCCTGTTGGAGTTTGATTTCCATTCAGTCCATGTCCGCCACTAGGTGGTACAGGTTGAGCATTCAATAATAGAGGTGCTGAGATTATAATTGCTATTACTAATAGTTTTTTGATCATTTTCATTTGTTATTTCCTTTCTATTAAATTATTTTACAAATACTTTTTCAGAACTAACATTCTTATCAGTAATAACTTTTACAATATAATAACCGATAGTATTACCATTCAGGTTGTATTTAAAAGATCCTGCAGTATTATCTGTAGAATAAATTAATTGCCCGATAGTATTGTAGATTGAAATTTGTTTTACTCTTTCAGTACTGTTAACATATAAAATATTATCATAAGCATAAATACTTGTATTATTAACTATTTGATTTTCCGAAATACTTAATGGAGTTAAAGAAAATATTAATTGGAAACGATCTGCATTATCTGTTGTTTGACCAACAAAATTATAAGTTGCATTTTGATTCAAATCCTGAATGTAGTTTGTCTTTAAGTCCTTTAAATAAATATAAGGATTAGAAGTAAAGCTATTAAATTCGCTTGCGGTAATAGTATAATTTCCATTAACTCCAGCTTTGAAACTTACTGGAACAACCATATTATTGGTAACAGCTGGGAATGTATTAATAGAAAGATTTTTACTATTCTTTACTGAATACAAAGATGGAGCATCTGATAATAATGAGAACCATTTCGTCACACCTTGATTTGCAGTAGCATTACTATTTAAATTCACAATAATTTCGTCGCTATAAGTATTTACTGTAGAGTTAACTTTTAAGCGAATCATATCAGAATAAATAGATTTCAGGAAATTTTGACTTCCCGGATGTGCTTTAGCATTAGTAGGAATAGTAAAAGAACCAGCAGAAGTTGCTTCAACAAAGAAACCTTGATGAGGAGCAATAACATTTGTCACACCATTTATTCCAATAGTTCCATACTGACCAACGGTACCATTCCAAACCCAAATTGGTGGAGTAGTTCCTAATACAGCATCTCTACCAGTATAACCTGAAGCATTCCAATCAATAGCTGATGGAAAAGGATTACCTAGAAGATTAAAGTTATTAACACCATAAGCAACATTTACAGTTTGAGCTGTATAGTTCAATGTTCCAGAGAATAGATGTGTAGCACTACCTCCATAATTAGAACTATATGCAACCAGATAACCCTGTCCGTTTACAAAATTATCAAAATCATTCGCATAAGCACCAGCATTATCCCTGATATTTATCCAAGGATAAGTAGTAGCACTATTTACAATAGATTCATCCCATTTGTAAAAGTCAAAAGTATTATCAACTGTAGTTGGAGCAAAAGCAGGTTTTACAAATTGTCCATTAACAGGAGAAGAAATTAAGTGCCAGCTATTGTCTTTTGCTATATAACGCTGTGCAGAACTAGACGAAGCTATAAAAGCACCGTTATTAATATATGATCCTGTCCCAGTAGCATCAGATTTAATTAGAAAACTATTATTAACAGTAAAGGTACCAGAATTAACTGTTAAAGCACCACCTGAATTAATAGTAACATCACCAACTAAATTATTTGCGTTCATAGTAACAGGTGATCCACTAGCAATTATAGCATTATTAGTAGCATTTGGTACATGATTTAAATCCCAACTTGAATTAGTATTCCAATCACCACCTATTGACGTAATATTAATTGTTGAACCACTAGCAGCACCATTTGTCCATAAAGTAGAAGTATTAATAGCATTTGATCCAGAATTCTTAAGATAAGAAGAAACTGCTGATGTTCCTGCAATAGTCATGTTTTGGTTGATTACTTCTATATTAGAAATTCCACCATTAAATGTAAAATTTACAGTAAACGCAACAGTCCCATTTGGACAAGGGAAATGAAGTGATCCATTATTACTTCCATTATAACCAACTTTTAAGCAAGTTTTACCATTATACTGAGAATTAACATTAGTTAGTGTATAGATAGTTGAATTGAATCCAAAAGTCCCACCATTCCACAAAAGAGATGGTTTAGTTACACTATTATAAGTAAGAACATCAGTATTGAAATATAATAATACCTGCCAATTAGCAATCTCAGTAGAAGGTGAATTAAAAATAACATCAACAGTTATAGTATTACCTGGTACCAATCCAGAAGAAGTTTGTACAGACACAGTCTGTCCAAAAGAAGATTGAAAAGCAAAAACAATTATTATTATTGCTATTCGTTTAAAAAGAAAATTAAATGATT
>CAIWDQ010000436.1 GCA_903911455.1 uncultured bacterium | reverse complement strand
GAAAAAAATACTTGCTATCTTAATAATGATGTTGATAACATCAATGTTATATTCACAAAATTGGTTAAAGAATTTACCACATAATAAATCAAAAGCCAATTTAACTTTCTTTGATTATAAAAATGCCTTTGAAAGTTATTGGGCTCCTTACAATGTTGTAAAAGGTTATTATGTAGTAAACGGAGTTAAGAAGAAAGCTGCCGGATGGAAACAATTCAGGCGTTGGGAATATTATATGGAGACACAGGTAAATCCAACAACCGGTGAATTCCCTACAAATACTGCCCAGAAAGTTTACGAAGATTTTCTAACTGCAAGTCCACAACTAAAAACTGCTAATTCGGCTAACTGGTCATCTTTAGGTGTTAATAACTCTGGTGGAGGTTATGCGGGAATTGGACGAATAAGTTGTATAGCTTTTCATCCAACCGATAACAATACATACTGGGTTGGCGCAGCAGCTGGTGGTTTATGGGTTACCACAAATAACGGAACTAGCTGGAGTTGTTTAACTGATAATAATGGAGTATTGGCAGTAAGTGATATTATAATACCATCGGATTATGCTACTTCAAATACTATATATATTGCTACCGGTGATAGGGATCACTGGGATAACAGGAGTATTGGGGTATTAAAATCTACTAATAGTGGAGCGACATGGAGTACAACAGGATTAAGTTATACACTAGCCAATAACTCTATGGTTTATAAGATGCTTATTGACCCATCTAACAATCAAAATATAATAGCATCAACAAGTAATGGGGTTTATAAGACTACAAACGGTGGTACTGCATGGAGTACTCAGTTAAGTTCTAATACATTTGTAGATATGGAATATAAACCAGGTGATTTTAATACTTTATATGGTTCAACACAAAGCGGATCTATATATGTGTCGAGTAATGGTGGTACTACATGGACTCAATGTTTTAACGATGCAAATGCTCAAAGGATTGAATTAGCAGTATCGGCTAATCAACCTACCTGGGTTTATGCTATTGCAGATTCAAGTGACTATGGTTTATATAGAGTCTATAAATCAACTAATAGTGGCGCTAGTTTTACTCAGGTTTTCTCAAGAGCTACATTAAACCTATTGGGATGGCAGTTTGATGGTAGTGATGGGGGAGGACAAGGTTGGTACGATTTAAGTCTTGCTGTATCTCCATCAAATGCAAGTACTCTATTGGTAGGTGGAGTAAACACTTGGCGTTCAACTACAGGAGGGACTTCATGGAGTATTGTAAGTCATTGGAGCGGTACTTCTGTTCAGGCAGTACATGCTGATAAACATTGTTTAAAGTACAGATCAAATGGTGATTTATTTGAGTGTAATGATGGGGGAGTTTATTTAACTACAAACAATGGCACACTATGGACTGATAAAACCAATGGGATTGTTAATAGTCAGATGTATAAACTAAGTAATTCGCAAACAGTTTCGAATGAAGTTATAACTGGTTTGCAGGATAATGGTACTAAGTTATTATCCGGTGGTAGTTGGAATGATGTAAAAGGTGGTGATGGCACTGAATGTTTAATAGATTACACTGATGTAAACACACAATATGGTGCGTATGTTTATGGTCAAATTGATATCACAACGGATCATTGGAATACTACAACAGATATATCAGCAAATATTCCGGGAGGTTCTGATGGAGCCTGGGTGACACCATATATTATTAGTCCAACAAATCATCAAACTTTATATGTTGGGTATTTAGATGTGTGGAAGACAACAGATCAGGGAAATTCTTTTACAAAGATATCAACAATGAACACGAGTAACCATTTGCGTTCGATGGCTATTGCACCTTCAAATACACAAGTATTATATGTTGCTGATCTTACCAATATCTGGAAAACAACTAACGGCGGTACTTCATGGACTACTATTACCGGAACTTTGCCTGTTGGTTCTGCAAGTATTACTAATATTGCTGTTAAAAATGATACTGCAAATACAGTATGGGTTACGATGGGAGGTTATGGTACAAGCCATGTTTATCAATCAACTAATGGCGGAACTACCTGGACGGATATATCAACTGGTTTACCACAAATACCTGCTTATAGTATTGTTCAAAACAAACAATCATTAAGTGAAGTTCAGCTTTATGTTGGAACAGAACTTGGGGTTTATTATAAAAAAGGGGCTGCTAACTGGGTTGCATTTAATGCCGGTTTGCCTAATGTTAAGATAGGTGAGATAGAAATTTATTATGCAACGAATCCTCAAAACAGTAAGTTAAGAGCTGCTACTTTTGGTAGGGGATTATGGGAAACTCTTGTTGATTATACAGTTTGTACTCCTCCTACAACACAAGCTATTTCATATACTTCTTCTTCAATTACAATAAACTCAATGACAATAGGCTGGACACGAGGAAATGGAAATAAAGTTTTGGTTGTAGCCAGTCAGGGGAGTGCTGTAAATGCTGATCCAGTGAATGGAACATCTTATACTGCAAGCAATGTATTTGGTAATGGTACTCAGATTGGTACAGGGAATTATGTAATGTATAGAGGAATTGGTACTTCAGTTAATGTTACTTCATTAGTTCCTGGAAACACCTATTATTATGCTGTCTATGAATTTGATTCTATACTTAATTGTTATAAAACACCTGCTTTAACAGGTAATGCTACTACAACTTCATGTACTGCGGTAGGTATTACTACACAACCTATCTCTTCACAGATTACCTGTGCACCTTCAGGTAGTATTGCATTTAATATTGCAGCATCAGGAAGTCTCCCAATCACATGCCAATGGCAATATTATAATGGAAGTACCTGGAGTAACGTGACTAATGGAACTCCTTCGGGTGCTGTTTATACTAATGGAACTACAACTACAATGAATGTAAGTGGTATTTTAAATAAAGGGACTTATCAATATCGAAGTTATTTAACCAACTGTGGTGGTTTATATAATAATACTTCAAATACTGCCAGTTTAGTTGTAGATACTATTCCAATTGTTGCTGGCCCTATAAGTGGCTCGGCAGTAGTGTGCCAGGGGCAGGGTAATGTTATCTATTCAATATCTCCGGTTACTAATGCCAGTACTTATATCTGGACGTTACCTACTGGAGCTTCAGGCACTAGTACAACTAATAGTATAAATGTAACATATAATAATACTGCAACTTCAGGAAGTATTAATGTTAAAGGTTCTAATAGTTGTGGAAATGGTAATGCTGTTACTTTATCGATAACAGTTAATCCAATTCCGGTAACTCCTGTTATAACTCAGAATAACAATACCCTTATTTCAAATGCAAGTGCAGGTAATCAATGGTATAATTTAGCAAGTGGTATTATTAATAGTGCAACTGCATCTACTTATATGCCACAACAGATTGGTAATTACTTTACTATTGTTACTTTAAACGGATGTACTTCTGATTCTTCTAATGTTATTCATTATGATAATACAGGTATTGAAACAAGAAATAATGATTTATTAAATCTAAAAGTTATTCCTAATCCATTTACTGATCAAACTACTTTTATTTATTCATTAAATGAAGAAGAAAATGTAAGTTTAAGTATCAGTGATATGTTAGGAAGAGAAATAAAATTACTTAATAATGATAAACAAGTAAAAGGTGAGCATAAAATTACGTTTAATGCCGCTGATCTTAAGGTGGGGATATACTTCTATGCAATTAAGATAGGAGATAATCTACATTCAGGGAAATTGATATTGACAAAGTAACTTACCTTATCTCTTTAAAAATGAAGCCCTATAAGTAGTATTTACTTATAGGGCTTCTTTATTTATTTTTAAACGGGATTCATAATAACTATAATAATTCTTGTCATAATAAAAACGTTATACATCGCAAGCTTTATACTTACCTTTTGGCAGTATGCAAGACCGATACTTTCTGTTTTAATTTTTATATCTATAACACTGTTTTTGTTAATTTAAGATGTTGTTAATGTATGGTATGATGGAATCATATTTAACCCAAATTACGCAATAGAACAAAGTTCAGTTATATTTTACGAATAATCAATCATTTATGGCATTTATTTTCTAATGCGTAGCATTAGAGAAAAAGTAGCTTATT
>CAIWDQ010000435.1 GCA_903911455.1 uncultured bacterium | reverse complement strand
CTCTCCAGCAGAGCTCACTTCCTCTTCAGACTTATGACACAAAATTATAAAAAAAAGTTAAATGTCAACTATGAAACTTGTTTTGCAACATAGAAGGCACTCAAGGCACTTTAAGTACTCAAGGCACTTGCCTTACTTATTCTTCGTCCAGGCTACTTTAATTTTACCATCGGTTACTCCTTCTTTAACCTTAAAAAATAAAAAATGATTAAGACCACTACCTAAATTGGTAACTTTTGCGGTAACTTTACCAAATTCAGGGATTTCAAATGCTAATTCAGGAATAGGTGAATCAATTGTGGGGGCTGTCCAAACCTGAGTAATTTCGTTGGTTTCGCTCTTAAATGTAAGGTAACCTGTTGGGTAAAGAGTTACATTTTCGGCATTAACAGGATCTCCTACAGGAACTTCTACCCAAGCTTCGTTCTTGCGTAATTTTTCAGGATCTTTTTCGTTACGTTTCAAGATAGTTCTATCAAAAAAGCGTTCAACTTTATTAGGTGTAGTTCTAAATAAATCAATCAAACGACCAAATGTTCCTAAAATTACACTTCCTAATTCTTTGTGTAGATCATTGATATTAGAACTGTCAATTTTTACGTCACCTTTAATATCAAGTTTTGAGTCGTAAGCTCCTTTAAGTTGTACTATAAAAGCAGCCACATCTGTTTGTAATCCAGCAAGTAGAGGATAATCATTAAGCAAATCGTGCAGATTTTGGAAGGCTCTTATAATGTCGGCCTGGCTTCCGGTATAGAATATTGTAATATTATTACCAAACAAAACCAGTAATACGTTTTTATCGCCCGACATTAAGGATTTCACAGTAGTTTTAAAACCATCAACAACTAATGGAATTGTTAGCACTATTTTAGAAAAAGCATCTACTTTCCCTTTGGTACGCGATTTATCACCCTTCCATTTGGTCAGTCCTGTTGCATAAAGTGCCAGTATTGCCGACAATCTGGTGATTAACGAAGTTGTTTCGGGTGTTACAGGCTCAGCTCTTAACTTTGCTAGTAATGAGGTGCCTATATCCAGCATTTTTACCATTCCAATTCTATTGGACGATAAAAGTAATACAAATATAAAAATTAAATACGTGTTCATTTCTAATGAATTAAAAGATTAATAATTTAAGAAAAAACTGTTAAGGTAAAGTGCTGTTGCTCTTTAAGAGCATTGTTAAGCATCAGTTTTTGTAAAGGTATCCGGGGAATATTAAATTATGTTGATGTGCCTTCTAAAAAATCCCAACATGGTGATTTAACACGCCATAATTTTTCACAAAGATAAGCATTTTTTACCTATTCTGTTAATAAAAAAGTAAAATAATGCACCTTTTTGTAATAATAATTTTAGATGCCTGATTTAATGATGTTTATTTTAATGATATTGATGAAGATTTTTATTTCTTTATGTTTTATTTGCCGGAATAGCGATAACTTATTCGGCATGTAAACAAACAAATTCTGATCAGGATTTATCGGCATTCAACAAAGACAGTCTTACACAACATATTAAAATGTTGGCTTCTGATTCTTTTCAAGG
>CAIWDQ010000434.1 GCA_903911455.1 uncultured bacterium | reverse complement strand
CTAAAAATATACTTATTAATATATATACATACTGATGCCAATAATTGAATTTAACGACGAATATTTTATGAGAGAAGCTTTAAAAGAGGCTAAAGCAGCTTTTGAAGATGGCGAAGTACCTATTGGAGCTGTTATTGTTGCCAATGGTAGAGTAATTGCCAAAGCTCATAATCTTACTGAAAGATTAACTGATGTAACTGCTCATGCTGAGATGCAGGTGTTTACTTCTGCCGAAAATTATATTGGAGGAAAGTATTTACAGGATTGTACATTATTTGTAACTCTTGAACCTTGTGTGATGTGTGCAGGGGCTTCGTACTGGACTCAAATAGGTAAAATTGTTTATGGTGCTAAAGATGAAAAAAGAGGCTTTTCTATCTATGGAAATAATTTTTTTCATCCTAAAACAACTATAAAAGGAGGTGTTTTAGAAAAAGAATGTGCCGAGCTTTTAACAGCTTTCTTCAAAACAAAAAGATAATTAACTCTAAATAAAAAACCTTCACCAAATAAATGATGAAGGTTTTATTTTTTGTATTTTAGTCCTCTCCTTTGGAGAGGATTTAGGTGAGGTCTTATAGTTTAAATTCTTTCTTAATAGTATCTACGTAGTCTAGTTTTTCCCATGCAAAGAAATCTACATCTTTAAAGTTACATTCTTTACCATTAACTTTACGAGTTTTAGTAGTTTTGTCTTTGTAATAAACTTCAACTTCTTTAGTATAATAATCTCTTCCAAAATGACCATAACTAGCTGTTGGATGGAAGATAGGATTCTTTAAACCAAATCTTGTTACGATAGCATAAGGACGCATATCAAATATTTTATTAATACGTTTTGCTATTTCACCATCAGTTAAAACTACACCTTTAGCATCTTTAACCTTAGTAGTTCCATAAGTATTAACATATAAACCAACTGGTTGAGCAACACCAATTGCATAAGCCACCTGAACCAGTACTTCGTCAGCAACTCCAGCTGCTACTAAATTCTTAGCAATATGACGGGTTGCATAAGCCGCTGAACGGTCAACTTTTGAAGAATCTTTTCCAGAGAAAGCACCACCACCATGAGCACCATGTCCACCATAAGTATCAACAATAATCTTACGTCCTGTTAAACCTGTATCACCGTGAGGACCACCAATTACAAACTTTCCAGTTGGATTTACATGAAGTGTAAAATCATTTTTAAATAATTTCTTTACCTCAGCTGACAATGTATTTCCTTTAAGTACTCTTGGAATTAAAACTTTTAATACATCATTCTTTATTGTTTCCTGCATTTTAGCTTCACTTTCAAAGTCATCATGCTGTGTAGAGATTACGATTGTATCAATTCCAATTGCTTTACCGTTATCATCATAAGCAATAGTAACTTGAGATTTAGCATCAGGACGAAGATAGGTCATTTTCTTTCCTTCTCTTCTGATTTCAGCTAATTCCTGTAAAAGAACATGAGCTAACTCTACTGACATTGGCATAAAGTTTTCCATTTCCTTACAAGCATAACCAAACATCATCCCCTGATCACCTGCACCCTGGTCTTCTTGTTTCTTACGTTCAACTCCCTGATTAATATCTTGAGATTGTTCGTGAATTGTAGAAATAACTCCGCATGAATCTGCGTCAAAGCGATATTCTGCTTTAGTATAACCTATTTTACGTATGGCTTCGCGTGCAACTTTTTGTACATCTACATATCCTGATGTCTTTACTTCACCACTACAAACTGTTAAACCTGTAGTTACTAAAGTTTCACAAGCTACCTTTGATTCAGGATCATGGCGTAGAAACTCGTCTAATAATGCATCTGATATTTGATCGGCTACTTTGTCTGGATGGCCTTCAGATACTGATTCGGATGTAAATAAATATCCCATTTTATTTTTGATTTAAATAATTTAATTAATTCGTTAAAATGTGGGATGATCTGGATTGTAAGAATGGAGAAAATATTGTTTTAGCATTTTTTCCATGTGGTTGCAATCAATCAAATTTTTCCACGGCGCAAAAGTAATAATATTTTTGCTTATAATAACACTATCTTTACTTTTTTGTTAATTCCTGAAATACTTTTTCCAGTTTAACTTCTTCCTTATGCATTGTTAATACAGAGATTGAATGATCTACTGCAAATTTAAAAATATCCTGACGAATATCAATATTTCCTGCTGTTTCAATTTGCCATGTATTATTTTCTTTTTGTCTGATCTGTTTAACACCACTTATTTTTATGATAAGTTCCTTATCAAAAGGCTTATCAAACTCAACAGTAAGTATATTTTTATTAAGATTTAGATGCGATAGATTTGTAGTTAGATCATCGGCAACTAATATACCATTATTAATAATGATAGCACGGTTACAGATTGCTTCCACTTCCTGCATGATATGTGTTGAAAGCATTACAGTCTTTTCTTTTCCTATATTTTTGATAAGTTCACGAATGTCAACAATTTGATTAGGATCCAAACCTGATGTGGGCTCATCCAGAATTAAAACTTCGGGATCATGAATCAATGCCTGTGCTAAGCCTACACGCTGACGAAATCCTTTTGATAAAGCACCTATTTTCTTTTTCCTCTCAACTTCCAAACCTGTAATTTCAATCATCTTGTCAATACGTTGCTTTGTTTTATCGCCTAACTTATGTATGCCTGCAATAAACTCAAGATATTCTCTTACATACATATCCAGATACAAAGGATTATTTTCGGGAAGATACCCAACCTTTTTACGAACCTCAATAGATTGTTCCAGAATATCATAACCATACACCGAAACATCACCCGAAGTTGGAGGAATAAAACAAGTAATAATTTTCATCATAGTTGATTTACCAGCACCATTAGGACCTAATAAACCAACAACTTCGCCTGGAATAATCTCAAACGAAACACTATCCAAAGCCTTTTGTTCCCCGTAAATCTTAGTAATATTGCTAACCTTTATTGACATAATTTTATTGCTATAAAATAAGACTGCGAAATTACTATAAATATCTTTAACTAAAATCAATTTATAGTTTTTTATTAAAATTCGTCAATCAAATCGACAATTTAGACGTTCTATTACGTTATTATGATTTTAAATTAATTGTAAAAAAGAACATGATAAATCATTCAAACTATAAATATATTACTTCTGATATGAAAATGTCAGATGTTATATTTGATAATCCTTATTTTATTTTAATGCTTGAGCATTTTGAAATAGAATTAACTTTACAAGAAAAAACAATAAAGCAAATTTGTAACGAAAAGAAAATTGATATAGATCTGTTACTTACATTTGCCAATCTATATAATGGTGGTCAGTTTAAAGAAATCAACTATTCGTTTGATATCGTTCCTACTATTGTTAACTACTTACAAAAAAGTCACGATTATTATCTTAAAGAAAAGTTACCTAAAATTCAGTTTTACATTCAGGAACTTTATAAAATAAATGAAAAATCTGAAATCTTTTTACTTGAGAAATTTTTCTCAGAGTATCTAAATGAGATTACCGAACATCTAAATTTTGAATCTAATGTAGTATATCCTTATGTTATTAATCTTTTTAATATGATTAGTAATAAAAATAACTCTTTAAAAGAAAACTTTTCTGTAATAAATTATAAAGAACATCACAACGATATTGAAGACAAATTAGCTGATTTTAAAAACTTACTTATAAAGTATCTTTCTTTAAATGACGAACAAAATATAAGAAGAAAACTTTTATTCAATTTATTTGAACTTGAATTTGACTTGAACATTCACACTATGATTGAAGATTCTATCTTAATTCCAATTGTTGAAAGAATGGAGCAATCTAAAGAAAATTCTTTATGAGTAAAAATATAGTTATAGCCGAACCTTCTCAAATAATATATGAAGGAATAATTAATATTTTGAAAATTGAGAGTCTAAATATTAATTTTTACAAAGTTGATTCATTAACTGAAATACAAGAATTATCGCTTCATCACTCTTTTAATATTGTTTTAATTAATCCGGCATTAATTAATAATCAGATTAAAATCTATAAAGCAATAAATAAAGAATTATCAAATGTTCAATGGCTTGGAATTATATATTCTTATTTTGATAAAGAAATAGTATCTCTTTTTGATGATGTTATTACTATTAACGACTCAAGTGATATTATAATAAATAAGATCAAAAAAATTCTTAATTCAGATCAAAATCAAGATAAAGAACAATTTGAAGCTTTAACCGAAAGAGAAACTGAAGTGCTCAAACTTTTAGTAACCGGTAAAGCAAATAAAGAAATTGCAGATACATTATATATAAGTACACATACTGTTATTTCTCACAGAAAAAATATCACTAAAAAAACAGGTATTAAATCGGTCTCCGGCTTAACTATTTATGCTGTTGTTAACCATATAATCACCATAGATAATTTGAAAGAATAATTCACTTATCACTATTCATTGGGAGACTTTTAATATTATTTCATTACTTTAGGGGATTGTACACTTTCTTAAATCAAAATACTTTTGCATTATTAATTTTATAGCCACGAAATGAAAAACCATATACTATTATATCTAACATTTAGCTTTCTATTGTCAGTTAATTCATTTGCACAAAATGATTCAACTAAGGATGAGAAAATTTCAATTCATTATCAAACAACTGTTATATGGCAGTATAAACCTTCATTCCACTCAAATTATAACGGGGCTAATAGTTTAATTAATACTGAAGATAACCAAACGACTTTAACTTCTACATTATTTTTGGGTATTAAGCTTTGGGAAGGTGGAAGTTTCTTTGTTAACCCTGAAATTGCAGGTGGTTCCGGTTTAAGTGGGGCATTAGGTGTAGCTTCTTCAACTAATGGAGAATCTTATAGAGTTGGAAATCCTAAACCACGCATTTCATTTGCAAGATATTTTTTCAGACAGTTATTTTATGATAAAAAAGGCATTAAAGAATATCAAAGTAGTGATATCAATCAATTAGCAGGGAAAGTTCCTGATAAATATTTTTCTGTAACTATTGGGAAATTAGCAGTACCAGATTATTTTGACAACAATAAATTCTCACATGACCCTCGTACACAATTCTTAAGTTGGGGTTTAATGAGTAATGGTGCTTGGGATGTTCCTTCTAATACATTCGGATATAGCCCAAGTCTTATTTTAGAATGGGTGACTAAAAAACATGAATTACGTTATGCCTTTTCTCTTATCCCTGAGGAAATAAATGGTCCTGTGATTGACTGGCATATAAACAAGGCACATTCACAAACTTTAGAATATACATATAATTATAAATTTAATAATCAACCTGGTGCTTTTAGGTTATTGGGATATTATACCAATACTCATATGGGTAATTACGCCGAAGCTTTACAATCTATATCAATAATTAGTAATAATAATCAACCTGATGTTTCTTCAACTAGGATTTATGGTCGTGCTAAATATGGGTTTGGTTTAAATATTGAGCAGAACATAAATAATAATTTGGGTTGTTTTATAAAAGCAAGTTGGAATGATGGCAAAAATGAAAACTGGATGTATTCTGAGATTGATCATTCGCTTTCTTTAGGTATCTCCAAAAATATGATTAACTATGGCAGGAAAGATGATAATATGGGTATTGCTTTCGTTATCTCTGGAATTTCAAAATCTCATAAAGAATATCTTGAAGCAGGTGGTAAAGGTTTTATACTTGGTGATGGAAGCCTGAATTATTCTTTAGAACAGTTAGTTGAAATATATTATTCTGCTTCCCTTATTAATGATGATATGAACATAAGCGGAGCTTATCAGTTAATTATAAATCCGGGATATAATAAAGATAGAGGCCCTGTAAGTGTTTTCTCAATTAGGTTTCATTATCAAATTTAACATACTCAATAACTATAAATAACACCAACTCTCAACTTTCAAATATCAAAATAAAATGATTACAACTATTATTAAAGATACCAGACTTTCGGATTTAAAAACCGGTGAAGAAGGGATAATTGTTAAAGTTATTGGGCACGGTGCTTTTCGTAAACGTATTACTGAAATGGGTTTTGTTAAAGGTAAAAAAGTTACGGTTATCAAGAATGCTCCTTTACAAGATCCTATTGAGTATAGAATAATGGATTATAATGTCACGCTACGTAAATCGGAGGCAAAATTAATTGAAGTTATTGCACCTGAATTAGCAGGAGATATTGGTGATATTAAGTTTGAAGGCACTATTGATGAAGAACTTTTAAAAACAACTGCCAATGAAAAAGGAAGTATTATTAATGTAGCTTTGGTTGGGAACCCTAATTGTGGCAAAACTACTTTATATAATTTTGCTTCAGGTTCGCACGAGAGAGTTGGAAATTATGGTGGCGTTACAGTTGATGCCCGCGAAGCCACCTTTAAAAAAGATAACTATACTTTTAAAATTGTTGATCTACCAGGCACCTACTCAATTACAGAATATACTCCCGAAGAATTATTCGTTAGAGAATTTATTACGGACAAAAGTCCCGATGTTGTAGTTAATGTTGTGGATGCTTCTAATCTTGAGCGTAATTTATATCTAACTACCCAACTTATTGATATGAATATTAAGGTGGTTATAGCTTTAAATATGTATGACGAACTGGAGAAAAGCAGAGCAAAATTTGATTATGTAGCTTTAGGTAAGATGATTGGCATTCCAATTATTCCTACTATTGCTTCTAAAGGGAAAGGTCTGGATGATTTATTTAGCAAAATTATTGATGTTTATGAAGACAGAGACCCAATCGTCAGACATATTCATATTAATTACGGAGCTAATATTGAAAGGGCTATAACTGCAATTCAAAGTTTAATAAAACAAAATAAAGAAATAACTGATAAGTTTTCCTCTCGTTATCTTTCAATTAAAATTTTAGAAGGCGACAACACAACCTTAAAACAATTAAGTACATGTTCAAATTTTGAACAAATTAAAGAGGTAAGCAAAACTGTAATTCTAAAACTAGAAAAAGAATATACCGATAAGTCCGAAACTATAATTACTGATAATAAATATGGTTTTATTGCTGGGGCACTTAACGAAACTTTTCATGCAGGCGTTATTGAAAAAAGAAAAGAAATCAGACAAATTGACGATTTCCTTACTAATAAAATATTAGGATTCCCTATTTTTATTTTCTTCATGTGGTTTATGTTTCAGTCCACATTTGTACTTGGCCATTATCCAATGACATGGATTGATGCCGGAGTAGGCAAACTTAGTGGATTTATTTCAAACGCAATGTCCGAAGGTCCTTTACGCGATTTATTAGTTGATGGAATTATTGGAGGCGTGGGAGGTGTTATTATTTTCTTACCAAATATTTTAATCTTATTCTTCTTTATTTCCTTTATGGAAGACACTGGTTATATGGCAAGAGCTTCATTTATAATGGACAGACTTATGCATAAAATCGGCTTACATGGCAAATCATTCATCCCTCTTTTAATGGGTTTTGGTTGTAATGTTCCTGCTATCATGGCAACTCGTACTCTTGAAAACAGAAAAGACCGTATTCTTACAATGCTTATCATTCCATTTATGTCGTGCAGTGCAAGGTTGCCCGTTTATGTATTGTTAATCTCGGCATTCTTTCCGCATAATCAAGGCTTAGTATTGATTTCAATATATTTGATAGGAGTTTTAATAGCTGTGTTATCTGCTTTAGCAATGAAAAAACTTTTCTTTGCCAAAGAAGAAGTTCCCTTTGTAATGGAGCTTCCGCCTTATCGCATTCCTACTTTAAAAAACACCACCATTCACATGTGGTACAAAGGAGTGCAGTATTTAAGAAAGATGGGAACGATTATATTGGTTGCTTCTATTATTATCTGGGCTTTAGGTTATTTCCCTCATAATATTAAATTCACACAAAACTACGATCAACAAATAGCTGCTATTAATACTAATATGGCTTTAGCCGATAGTATTAAAACTATTAAGATCAATCATATTGAGATTTCTAAGAAAGCAGAAAAACAAGAAAAATCTTATATCGGACAAATGGGTCATTTTATTGAACCCGTCTTATTACCAATAGGATTTGATTGGAAAATTGGTGTAAGTATTATTACAGGCATGGCTGCAAAAGAAATAGTTGTCAGCACTATGGGGGTATTATATCATGCTAACGAAAAAGACGAAAAAGGAAGTGGCATTCAAAGCAGATTGCAAGAGCAAACACATTCACATGGTGCATTAGTAGGCAAAAAAGTATTTTCGCCACTGGTAGCATACTGTTTAATGCTCTTTGTGTTAATATATTTCCCATGTGTAGCCGTAATAACTGCTATTAAAAAAGAATCTAACTTTAAATGGGCAGCATTTACTATGATTTACACAACAGGTATAGCATGGATTATTGCTTTTTTAACGTATCAGATAGGAACTTTATTCATTTAAAAACCAACAACAATGAATCAGGAAATAATTGTTTATATAGTACTAGCCTTAGCTATTATATATATTGTATATATCAACATTAAGAAGAAGACCAATAAAAAAGCAAGTGCATGTGGTAATTGTACAGGATGCGAATTAAAAGACAAACTGAATAAAACAACGTGTACAACTAATCCCTAATCTACAATATCAATAATACTTAAGAAGAATTTATTTATAAATCTTCCCGTTAATGATATTCATTATAATGTTTTTTTCTTTTTGATGATTTTTAAATTTATATCCGAAGATAAGGTTGTCTTTATTCCCCCTAACAAGATGTGTATAGTGATGATCTTTAGAATACCGTTTATCGGTTCGCCTTCACCGATCAGTGGTTTACTTCTAAGCTTAAAATAATGAATAGAAACAATCTGAATTGATTAATCTTTCATTAAATTTAGAATATTGTCTTTTAATGGTTGAAGTTCGGTTTCAATGGTAGCCCAAACAATCTCGTCTCTAATTTGATAATAACCATGAACTAATATATATGACGCATCCCTATCATATCATCCCATTCAATATTAGAATGATTCTTTTTAAAATCTTTAGTTAACAAATATGCAGCTTCACCAATAATCTCCAGGTTTTTAATAACAGCAAACCTTAATATTTTGTCATTTTTATAGATTTCAAATTACTTCCCTTCAACAAATTCAAAAATAGTATCAATAGCCTCAATCATATGATTAAGTCTATCATTATCCTTTGGCTTTTCTCTCATATATCAATATTTTATCATTTTCAGCACTATTTTTAGCAAAATGTTTTAATTGTCCATCTTCCACTAAATCTATTTTTTTACCTGTTAATGCATGAAGTTCATTAACTATATGGATATAACTAAATAATGTTACTTTGGCATCAGAACAAAAATTAACAATAATATCAATATCGCTGTTGTTTTTTTCTTCCGAACGAGCATAAGATCCAAATATCCATGCCTTTTCAATTGGTTTATTTGCAAAATATTCTGATAACTTATTTACTAAAGATTTGTCCATTTTAATTTTTTTTACAAAGATATAAATAAAATACCTACCAATTCATAATTCATAATTTATAATTCATGATTATTTTTTATATTTATAACCAAAACTCGGGTTTAAATATAAAAGAGAAGAAGGAATCTCATTTCATTCTTAATTTTTAATCCTTCATCTTTCTCACTTTATCCTCATTATCTCTCTTCCGGGAAGTTTTATTACATCTAAATCAGGTGCTGGTACAAGTTCTGGGATTATAAATATTTTGTCATTAATTTTTTCTTCTTCTTTTTTTATTAATGTTAAAGTCATTATACCCAAGCCTCCTGTCTTTTGAACAATTTTTAATGGTAATGATTTAGATATTTTTAAGAAATCAGCCCAGCCATCATAAATATGTTTTGAAAACATATCTGAATTTACAGTCAATTGAGTTGAATTATAATAGTAGTCATATTCACCAGCCCCCCATTTTACTCTTACAATGCTGCATAGTATACCACCGACAGTTACTGCAGTATCTAGCTTTTTTATTTCAGGCATCTTTCCTGTAAATTGAAACTCCACATCAATAGAAGCATCAGTTACAGTACAAGTTCCAGTAGGTTCACTATCATTAAAAGCATATATTTTATTTGTTTCCGATTTGTAAACAGACCATATTTTAGGATTCATAAACTTATAATAATTGCCTTGTTTGTACGAAATCCTGATAGTATCCGACCATGTTCCTTCCTGCTTCATCTTACCTATAAGCATCTCCGAAGTAATGCCCATCATTTTTTCCATTTCAGGCACAACTGCTAAATCTGACACATAAGTTAACGTCCCTTCAAATGATTGGCTAAATGAAATTAAGCTGCTAAGTAAAATTACTATTAATAAAATTTGTCTTATAACTTTCATTGTTTAAGTTTTAATATTTGATG
>CAIWDQ010000433.1 GCA_903911455.1 uncultured bacterium | reverse complement strand
TATATCAGCTTGTTTAAAAGATGCTGAAAAATTAGGACTCATTCAATTTTAATTGATAATTACTTTATAAAAAAAGAGGCTTTCTGTTTAGAAAGCCTCTTTTTTTTAAATTATTCAACGATTCAAAGAATTCAAGAATTCAAGATTTCAAGGATTCAAGGATTCAAAGAATTTAAAAAATAATACTTAAACATATATTGTATTTATTGAATTGTTGAATTATTGAATAAAGAATTATTGAATAAAGAATTCGTAAGTAGCTCCTTTAATAGTATTAAACTCCCATATCTTTTGATTTAAAACTTCTTTATCAAGACTAATACCTTTACTAATAATATTATTTGAGCTAAATGGATTCTCAATTTTAATCTTACTACCAGCTTCAGAATAAATCTTTAGTTTAATTACTTTACCATCCTTTTTTTCGACACTAATAAGGAAAGCTCCCATTGCACGCAACTTATCATAAAAAACTTCTTTCCAGGATTCAGGGACTGCTGGGAGAAGACGGATTGTACCATCGTCACTCTGAATTAACATCTGTTGCAAAGCATCTGCGAAAGCAAAATTACCTTCTAAAGTAAAAGGTTTGTAATGCATGTTTGAATACCCTTTATTCTTTTGGTCGCCATTTACATGAAAACTATTAGACAAACAAAATGCATCTGCAAAAATACGCAATGCCTCCGCTGCTTTATCCGAACGCTTAGCCCGGGCAAGCAACGCCCCATACCAAGCCCACGAATATCCACACCACTCACTTGGCCCCATCTTAGTTAAATGATCAAGTGAAGTATTAATAATCAAACTATCTTTAGCATTATGAATATTCAACTGACAAAGAGGATAAATAGCCATAAGATTAGAGAAATGCCTGTGCGAAACATCCATTGCTTCACCGGGCGCTATCAGCAGATTATTATTTTCAATAGCAAATTCGGGGAGTTGTTTACTTAAGTTTTTCCACTTAATTGCATCGTTAGTGAACCCTTGTATTTTGGCTAATTCAGCAGCAGCATCAAATACAAATTTAATTAACGAAAGATCAAAATTGGTAGTAGTTTTGTACCATGCTTTTAGACTATTGTCATGAATTTCGGGTGAAGAACTTATAGGTAATTGTTTCTTCCCGTTTGCATCAGTTATTAAAACAGAATTTAAGAAAGTAGCAACTTCGTAAATAAAAGGATAACATTGGTCGGTTAAAAAATCTTTATTAAGAGTATATTTATAAGTTAAATAATAATGCTGAGCCATCCATGCTGAAACAGTTGGAGATAAAGAATATTGAATCCAACCACCCATTGGCTTACCGGTTAAAGTTGAAACGCCTGCAAAATCAATCCCGTCAGCTTTAAAATAATGTTTAGTATATTCTTTACATGCAGGGATGCATTTGTTTATCCAATCAGTATATGCAAGTGCTTCTTCAATGTGATTTGAAACATATGAAGGCCAATAACTCAACTGAGTATTCAAATCATTGTGAAAATCACCTTTCCAGGGAGGAAGATTGCCGTTATCAGCAGTCCATATAGCTTGTAAAGTAATAGGTGGAGCACCTTTACGGGATGCAGAACCAAACTTATACATCTCGAGATACCACTGACGTTCTAATAAAGTATCAGGAATAGAAATTGAAGATTGATTCCAGTATTTATCCCACCAATTACAATGCGATAGAAAATTTTCATCAAAGCCAATATCAAAAGCTTCTTTTGCTTTCTTTTGATCATCAGCATTTGAATAAGGAGAATTTTGTGTAGAGATACACCAAACTCCTTCAGTTGTATTATTAACATATTTAAATTGTAAAGAGATATCATAACTAAAATTACCCCAGCCTTGTTGTTGATAATTAAAACCATTTTCATTTTGTACTACTGAACCCTGTGTATAGCCTAATCTTTGAAGTCCTTGACCTTCAATACTGCTAGCCGTTGAATTGTTCTTAATCTTATTGGTACAATATATTGGTGGAATTAACTTTACGTTGATATGCTTATTTGTCCCGGTAAGTTTGTAGCAACCAATAGGTTTGTTAGCATCACAGAATAGTTCCAAGACTGCACCATCCTTCCATTTAACTTCACATATTGCTTGTTTTATATATAAATGTACATAATCAATTTCTCCCAATTCTTTTATGTCGAACTCAATTGCTCCACCGGGTATCTTAGTAGGACCTGGATCACGTTCGTAAGGGACATCTCCTATTTTTTGTACTGTATCGTAAGTTGCTTTCATTACTTGTTCATAAACCCACATATAAGTAAAATGAGGAAGTAGTAATTCTTTTACAGGACGTAAATCCCAGAGATCAGCACGATCTAACGACAAACGAAGCTTTCCTTCTTTCTGCCAAACTAACACTCCACTTATTCCATTGCCTAAAGGAATACCTTCGTCCCATGATGTTGCAAGTGATGTAAAATGCAAATCATGTTTAAATACTTTAAGTGGTGGTTTAGTTTGCGAAAAACTAGTTAATACTATTAGTAAAAAGATTACTAAAAGGATTATTTTGTTGATAATTATTTTCATTATTATTTGATTTAAGAGCTTGCTAAAGTATAAAAAATAATTCAATTTTACCGATAACTTTTTTATTTGTACCGTTAACTGATTTGTTCTTGCAATTTGTTTTTCCATGTATTAATTTTGCTTTGTAAATTTGTTATTCATAAATAAATTATTTTTAAATAATATTACTTTTGTTCTAAAAATAATAATAAATGTGTTCGTTTTAATTAATTTAAGTTTGATTTCTAAATTCGGCGCTCCATCTTTACCAAAAGGTGGAGCGTTTCTTTTATTAACATAGTTATTAAATCACTTAAAAAAATCATTCTTTAATAGAATAAAAACCTTTTTTGTTCGTTAGTTGTTTTTACAAAGAAATGAATTATCTTTGCAATTAAATGAATAACACTTTTACGAAATATACATTACTATTGTTTGTACTCTTTAGTACAAGCCTTTTTGCACAACAAAAAGAAAAGAAAATTGTGCAATTTGCAGGTATTGTTTTAAGTTCAGATACTAAAGAACCTATTCCTTTTGCTCAGGTTATGATTAAAAGTGAGAAAAGAGGTGTGTTAGCAGATTTACATGGCTTTTTTACATTAGTTGTTCATGCAGGTGATGTAATATTATTTAGATCTGTTGGTTTTAAAAATGCAGAATTTATAATACCTGATAATACTACAAGTGAAAATATTGCAGTTGTTCAGTTAATGGTTAGAGATACTATTTTATTACCGGTTACTCAAATATATCCCTGGCCATCAAAGGAAAGTTTTAAAAATGCTTTTCTTAATCTTAAGGTTAAAGATGATGATTATGAGATTGCAATGAAAAATCTTGCTAAAGAAGAAATAAAAGATATTGTACGTAATGATAAAGCTGCAGGAACTGACTTTGACAGGTTTAAAATGGATGGTAGTATGAATTATCGTTACTATGTTGATCAACAAATTAGCAAACTTTATTATAGTGGACAATATCCTCCAAATAACTTATTAAATCCTATCGCATGGTCTCAATTTTTAAAGGCTTTGCAAAATGGGGATTTAAAGATTAATCAATAATAAAAATATTAACTGAAACTGCATGAACAAATCTAAGATTCTAATCAACTTCTTTTTACTTTCTTTCATTTTATTGTTCATTATTTTAATTCCTACTTCATTAAAAGCGCAGGAAGATGCCAAAATTACTGGAAAAGTTACCAATGAGAAAAATCAGGCTTTACAGTTTGTTAATCTTGGATTATGGCTTAATAATGTTTCTTATTCTACAACAACAGATCAATTTGGAAAGTATACATTAAACGTTCCTTCTAAAAAGGAATTAAAATTAATCATTCAATGTATTGGATTTCAACCTCAGGAAATAAAAATTAATTTAAAACATTCTGAAGTTAGAGAGATAAATATTGTATTAAAAGATACGGCTAAATTATTAGATGCTGTTGATATTAATGATACTTACCTGCGTACATCTAATTTTTCGCGTTTAGATCCCAGAAACTCTAATGAATTGCCCGGTCCTACCGGTGGTATTGAAGGTTTAGTTAAGACGATGCCCGGTGTACATTCCAACAATGAATTAAGTTCGCAATACAGTGTAAGAGGTGGTAATTATGATGAGAATTTAGTTTATGTAAATGATATTGAAATCTATCGTCCATTGCTTATCAGATCAGGCGAACAGGAAGGTTTAAGTTTTATTAATCCTGATCTTGTTAGTTCTGTTTTGTTTTCAGCAGGTGGTTTTGATTCAAAGTATGGTGATAAAATGTCGTCGGCTTTAGATATTCAATATAAGAAACCAACTGTATTTGCAGGTTCAGCTTCTATGAGTTTGTTGGGAGGATCGTTGCATCTTGAGGGTAGTGCCGATAGTTCCCGTTTTACGTATCTGATTGGAGTTAGGCAGAAATCAAATCAATATTTACTTAATTCATTACAAACTAAAGGCGATTACCGTCCTTCGTTTACTGATGTTCAAACTTTGCTTACTTATAGTTTAACTAAGAAGTCTGAGCTTTCTTTTTTGGGTAATTATGCTAGAAATGTTTACAATGTAGTTCCGCAGGACAGAGAAACCGACTTCGGAACTATTAATAATGCTATGAGATTGAAGATTTATTTTGATGGACAGGAATTAGATCGTTTTGAGACTTTCTTTGGTGCTCTTACTTATACTTATCGTCCTGATAAAGATATTAAAATAAAGAATATCGTTTCTGCATTTAAAACTTATGAAGACGAAACTTACGACATACAAGGTGAGTATTGGTTGTATCAATTAGGGACTGACTTTGGCAGTGATCAATTTGGTAATCCTACGTTCAACAGAGGGATTGGAACTTATATCGAACATGCAAGAAACAATCTTCAGGCTACTGTTTTTAATTTTGAAAACCGCGGTGCTATCGTTAAAAGAAACCATAATATACAGTGGGGAGTTAAATACCAAAGGGAGCAAGTTACTTATAAACTGAGTGAATGGAAGATGGTTGATTCATCCGGTTATACTTTGCCATTTAATTCAGATTCTATTGGGATGGCTCACAATCCGGGTTCTTTGGAATTGCAGAATGTTTATAAATCAAATTACGATCTTTCTTCCAACAGATATTCAGGTTTTATACAGGATGAATGGGCTATTGACGGGCAGGATTCCAATAGGTATAAATTAATATATGGTATAAGGTTTAATTACTGGGATTACAACAAAGATCTGCTTATAAGTCCGAGGTTTACATTCTCGTTCAGGCCCAGATGGGAGCGTGATGTGTTGTTCAGGTTTTCGTCGGGCATTTATTATCAACCTCCTTTCTTTAAAGAGATGATTGATCTTGAAGGTAAACTACATCCCGATGTTAAGGCGCAACGTTCTATACATTTAGTAGCTTCCGCCGATATGAATATTAAGTTGTGGGGGCGTCCTTTTAAGTTTGTCTCCGAAGCTTTTTACAAATATCTTGACAATCTTATTCCTTATGTTGTTGACAATGTCCGTATCCGTTATTACGCTACTAATAATGCTCAGGGATATGCTACCGGAGTTGATTTCAGGATTAATGGTGAGTTTGTAAAAGGCATTGAATCGTGGGCAAGTTTATCAATTATGCAAACCAAGCAGAAGATAACTTACGATACCAATGGTTCGGTAACAGTTACTCCTTTTATTCCGCGACCTACCGATCAGTTGGTTACCTTTAGTATGTTCTTTCAGGATTATCTGCCCAAGCATCCTAATATTAAGATGCATCTTAATCTGGTGTTTGGCACAAGTCTGCCTTTTGGGCCGCCTAATTCGCTACCCGACAAGCAAGTGTTACGTATGCCTTCGTATCGTAGGGTTGATATTGGTTCATCTTTTTTGTTGAGGGATAAAACCAAGCTCTATTCTAAGAAAAATATATTAAGAAACATGGGGAATATCTGGTTGAGTATTGAGGTGTTTAATCTCTTGCAGGTTAGTAATACTATATCATATATATGGGTTACTGATATTGACAATCGTCAGTATGCTGTCCCCAATTATCTTACTCCACGACAGTTGAATGCTAAGCTTCAGATTGAGTTTTAAGGGAATCTTTTCTTTATTGTTTTTTATTGTTGATATGATTTTTTTTATATTTATAACCGAAGCTCGGGTTTAAATATAAAAGTGGGGAAGATTTCTTCTTTTTATCATTTAACTCAAGCCAAAGAGTCCCCGATCTTGCCGAGGGGGGCTAGGTTTTCATACCTGTTTTCATTTTGGTTTGTTTAAAAAATATTCTACTGTACTATTATGATGTTATAATTTATAATTATCTTATTTTACACTTATAATTGTTGGTAATGAAATAAAAACTGGAACATTTTTGCCTTTGCAATAACCTGGCTTCCATTTTATATTATCTAATATAGATAAAATTTGTTTTCCAAACTCTGCACATGAAGAGGGTTCACGAATTATTCTTTTCCCAATTAGACTTCCGTCAACATTTACAATAAATCCAACAACTACTTTACCACCATTGTAATCATCACAATCAAGATTGTATTTTATATTATCATGAATTTCTTTTAAAAGTAATTCTTCTCCACCAATAACTTCCGGCATTTTATCAACTAATGTATAAACTTCTATATTAGTTAAAGAATCAATTTTTGAATTACATTTCTTTGAATCAACTTGAGAATATGTCAAATTATATACTAAAACTGATACCAATATTATTACTATCTTTTTCATCCCTGTTTTCATTTTTGTTTTTCTTCAATATAATACAATCCTGCTAAATTAACTGTAGAAAAGGGATGAACTTTATAACTTGATGTTATTAATACTTCACCATTTATTACTACCGAACGCATCAAAGCTGGAGAATATGAAACACTATCATGATTATTATTCTTGTTAATAATTTCAAATACTGATTCTAATTTAAAATAATAAGATTTCCCTATTTCTATTTTTTGTTTAGATTTATTTGTAAAACCATATTTATCTGATAATAAATTTATGCTTATTGAATCATTAGTTATAGGGCTTATTTTTATTAGATAATTATAAGATAAGGTTACACTATCTATTTTATTTATTTTGTAAATGCCTGCAGATTGCGAATATACTTTTATAAAAAACAATATTATAAATAATAAAATTATTATCCTTTTCATCCCTGTTTTGATTTTGTTTTGTTATAATGCTGTTTACTTGCTTATGTTATTGTTTTAAAACCTTTATGTTATATAGAAAATTCAATTATCAAATTAAGTTTATTGATTATTAGTTTTAGGCAAAGTATCATGTAAAGCAATTCTAGGGACATAAACAATTTCTTTATTATAGAATGGTTTTTTATTTGTCTCCCATTCTGCTCTTATCTTAACAATAGAAGAATCACCAATATATTTAAGAATATCAACTTGCAATAATTTTGGAATACGTCCATCATAATTATTCCTGTAAAAAACAAGTGAATCTACATTATATTTTGATGGATTTGATATTTTATTATAATAATTCCTTATTATGTATGCATTTTCTTTATTATTAGCATACATTGAGCTTGATATTATTTCAGAATCAAATACATTATATATATAACAATATTTCTTTTCTAATGATTTCTCATCAAAATATCCTTTTGACCCAATATAACCTAATACACCACCTAATAGTGATCCTGTAAATACAAACCCAGTAAAAAAATACCAAAACTTTTTACTACTCCAAATTTTAAAAAATATGTTCATGTCATTTTGTTTTGTTTTTATTTTTTATGCGTTAACCCTAGCCTTTAGGCTAGGGGATTGATAATGATAATGTCTTTGGGATTTATCCCTGATGTTTTATTTGTTTTGTCAGGGTTAAATCCCCCTTGTGTGTTGCTCTTATCTCATCCCCAGCATAAATGCTGGGGTTAATAGATTTCTTTATAATTTTAAAATATATCTTTTAAAAGTTATTTTCTTCTAATTGTACTTTTTACTTTGTTATTTTCAAATTCTATATCTAAAACCTCAACACCTTTACTCATTGAAACAAGTTCTGGAGGTTTTTTAATTATAAACATCCAATAATCCCAATTAAAGTTGTATTGTTTAATATCTGTAGTAGCTAGCAATGAAATTACTTCTTCTTTTGTTTTTCCAATTAATATTTTGTTATCAATTAAGTCATTTAACATGTAATATTGTATATCTTTATTTGTCTTCCATTTTTCAGAATTAAAATGTCTTTCTTTACAACTAACTAAAAATAATATGACTAAAATAATTAAGATTGAAAGTTTTTTCATGTTCTTTTGTTTTAATTTTATAAACGTTTCACAAAACTACAATATTATATAAAAGACCCCACCTAGCCTCCCCTTGGAGGGGAGGAACCGAATTAATTTCATCCCTATTTTCATTTTGTTTTGTTTTAACGTTCAGCAAACATACATATTTAATCAATTATAATCCATATTATAAAATTGTTTTGTTAAAACTGAATCAATATTAAAACTAACTCTTTGTTTTTTTTTGTCCAAGTTAATATTAATATAACTTGCTTTTTTATCATTATCATAATATTTTATCAACAAATTATCTAATGTATCTTTTGATAGCATTAAACCAATCATTGCATAATAGAATTCTTCTTTCTTATCATTATTTATAATTTTATTCCCAGAAAATTCATTAGATGTTTTATGAACTACATTTTTAAAATCAATTTTGGCTTTTTCAGTATAATTTAATTTTAAATTCAACATTCCTCTTTTAAGAATCAAATCTATATTAGTTGTGTCATTTTTTATAAGACTATCAATAAATGTCAGAGCATTTTTATATTCATTTTTATAAACATATTTATTAAAAATATCAAGATTTTTAAAGTCATTTTGGTTTTTATTAAAATTTGATTCAATTAATTTGTATTTTTTTTCATTCTTATAATTAGAAATAATATATTTTCCAAAAACAAAAACTGCAATAATAGCATTAATTATGATAATGCTTAAGAGTATAATTGCAATGTTTTTTATGATTTTATTTTTCATGCTCTTTTGTTTTTATTTTTATTAAACGTTTCACAAAACTACAATAATATTTAATACCAACACAAAAAAAACTACAAACTAATGAAAATATATTTTTATGAAGCTGTCGGAACTTTCGGCAGATATTAATAAATGTTTATATACGTCTTGAAACTTTCAACTATAGAAGATACCATTTCAGTGCATTTTCTTAAATTTTGAGTGCTTTCGGAAAGTGTTGCGAAGACTTCGGAAATTCTCCGTGACACTCACAACACGTTGCGAAGACTTCGGAAATTCTCCGTGACACTCACAACACGTTGCGAAGACTTCGGAAATTCTCCGTGACACTCAC
>CAIWDQ010000432.1 GCA_903911455.1 uncultured bacterium | reverse complement strand
TACCAGAATAAGAAAGCATACGTAGTTCGTCCAATTCCTCATTTACACCTTTGGCAATTACATTTCCTTTGCTAACCATTACAGGTGCTTCAGGATTTATTTCTTTTTCAATTTTATCTCTTATAATCTGACAAGCATTTAACTGTTCTGCTATTTTATTTAATGCAGGATTACTTGCTTTTTCACAATCTTTTTTAATTGTTTCAATTGAATAGAGTGCTTTCTTAATATGAACAAGTTCACGAGGATTTATCTTCCCAACAGCTACTTTAGATATCAATCTTTCCAGATCGCCTATGAGTTTAATATTTTGTTTGAAAAGATCTGCTTCTGCATCATTACTTAAAAGATATTCTACCACATCAAGACGTTCTTCAATAGGTTGCTTGTCTTTTAAAGGAAGTAAAGTCCAGCGTTTCATCAATCGCGAACCCATTGGAGTAATTGTTTCATCAATGATATCAATAAAAGTAACTGCATTTTCATTAGATGAACCCACTAATTCAAGATTTCTGATAGTAAACTTATCTAACCAAACATAATGATCTTCTTCTATTCGCGAAAGCTTACAGATATGTCCTGTTTTATCATGCTGTGTTTCGGCAAGATAATGGAGAGCAGCACCTGCGGCTATTATACCATATTCTAAATTCTCAACACCAAAACCTTTAAGTGAAGTTGTTTCAAAATGTTTTAAAAGAGTATCAGTTGCAAAGTCGTTAGTAAACACCCAATCTTCAAAAGTATTGGTATAAAATTTATCACCAAATATTTCCTGAAACCTCCTTAGCTTATTCTTCTGAATAATAACCTCGCTAGGGCGAAAACTCTGCAATAGTTTATCAATATATTCTTCTGATCCTTGAGTTATATAAAACTCTCCTGTTGAAACATCAAGAAAAGAAATACCGCAAAACTTTGGCTCAAGATGTATGCTTGCAAGAAAGTTATTTACATTATGTTCAAGTACTTTATCATTGTATGAAACGCCGGGAGTAACCAATTCGGTAATGCCACGCTTTACAATCTTTTTGGTAAGTTTAGGATCTTCAAGCTGATCGCAGATAGCAACTCTATGTCCTGCTTTTACTAACTTAGGGAGATATGTATCAATTGAATGATGTGGGAAACCCGCAAGCTCAATATGCTGACCGGGTCCATTAGCTCTTTTAGTTAATACGATACCTAATATTTCAGAAGCTTTAATTGCATCTTCACCGAAGGTTTCGTAGAAATCGCCGACACGAAACAATAATAAAGCATCAGGGTATTTAACCTTAATTGCATTATATTGCTTCATCAATGGTGTTTCCGCTATTTCTTTTTTCTCAGCCAAATTAATTTTAGTTTAGAATTAATTGTTTGTTTAAGTACCTCAACCCCGCCTCTCCAAAGAGGAAAGGAGCTAAAGTCAGATTTTATTTTCATGCTAAATTCCTCATTGCCTTACTCCCTCTCCTTTTAGGAGAGGGTTGGGGTGAGGTTGAATTTATTTCTTAGCTAATTTATCACTATTCACTTTATTATAATCAACTTCTTTTTCCATTCTACCCTGTTGATTGTAATATTTCCATGTCCCTGCTTCTTTTCCATCTTTGTAGAAGCCTTCGTGTTGTGCCTGTCCGTTTTCGTACCAAGTGTTTACGATACTATCATGTAACCCTTTTTTAAAGTAACCTTCGCTCCATTTATTACCATTTTCGTAATAATATGTCCATTTCCCTTCTCTTTGTTTTTCAAGTGACTTACCTATCATTTGTAATTTGTAATCTGGATAGAAAAAATATTCATTAACCTCTTTATCTATTGCTTTTTTAAAATCAACCTGATAAGGAGCCCCATTATTATACATCCCTGTTACATTCATTTTATAGTCTTTATCCATAAATGTATTTCCTATTGGATCAACTATCTCCCAACCTTTTGCATCTAAATTATTAACAAATTCAGCTTTAGCAAATGTTTTACCGTTTTGATAAAGATAAACCCATGTTCCATTACGTTGTTCATCTTTATATTTTCCACTATACATTTCTTTTTGATCCTGATAATATCCTATCTCTCGAATTTTAATTTTCTTGTCACCACTTTTTTTATAAAACACAACAACTTTAGGTGATCCATCAGGATATTTAGATATAATTTCTTTTACTTCATTAGTACATGATGTAGCTAAAATGACTGCAATTAGCAGGTAGAATATTTTTTTCATTGTTAAAGAATTTTAAGCTGCAAAGGTATGAATTAATTACGAATTACGAATTACGAATTACGAATTGGGTGTAAGGCAGTAGGTTTTAAACAATAGAAAGAGGGCTTTGAATACTTTGAGTACTTGGTGTGCCTTGAGTTGAAAGAAAGGGAAGTTGATAATAGGTTCAATGGAACAAAGACTAAGTGCTTAAATTATGCAGCATTTGTTTATTTTTTTTCACAAGCTTTCTAATTATTTACATAATACAAAATAATTTTTTAAATTAAATGTTTACGAAATCTCAGAGGTGACATAACCTGAAAGATATAGGTATTCTGTAGCTCAGAGGTGACATAACCTGGAAGATATAGGTACTTTGTAGCTCAGAGGTGACATAACCTGGAAGTTATATGTATTCTGTAGCACAGAGATGCCATAACCTGGAAGTTATATGTATTCTGTAGCACAGAGATGCCATAACCTGGAAGTTATATGTACTTTGTAGCTCAGAGGTGACATAACCTGGAAGTTATAGGTACTTTGTAGTTCAGAGGTGACATAACCTGGAAGTTATATGTATTCTGTAGCACAGAGATGCTATAACCTATAAAATATAGGTGTTTTGTAGTTCAGAGGTGCCATATATAAAATATATAGGTGTTCTGTAGTACAGAGGTGACATATATAAAAATATATTGGTGTTCTGTAGTACAGAGGTGCCATATATTAAAAAATATAGGTGTTCTGTAGTACAGAGGCGCCATATATTAAAAAATATAGGTGTTCTGTAGTACAGAGGTCCCATATATTAAAAAATATAGGTGTTCTGTAGTACAGAGTTGACATATATAAAATATATAGGTGTTTTGTAGCTCAGAGGTGACATAACCTTGAATATTTAGACTTCCATAAACTCCGGCACATCATATTTTGAAAATACATTTTAGAATAATAACCACTAAGTTGTAAATCTGCTTATCGGTTAGCTTCTTACTTTTTAATCATTCTCTTCAGTCTCTCCATCTCTTAATCCCTTATTCCCCCCTTTTAACTATTGTCTAATAAAGAGAAATCTATATATAAAGTCTTTTTAATAGAAATATATTTAGTATTTTTACACCCTAATTTATAATAACAAACATTCATATTAATAAAATGAAGCTCACAAACTTTAAAATAATAACAGCAGTTCTTGTAATTTTTAATTCCTGCACTCCCAATCCTAAAGATCAAAAAGGAACTGTTGACATAAGTAAAGATGTAATTATGGCTAACGTTATCAACCATAAAGCTTATGATGTGGAGGTATGCAATTCTTTTCTTCCAAATATGGGCGACAGCACTCTTAAAAACGCTTATACTATATATTATTACCAATCCGATGGCGATACTTTAAAATCCCATAGTGCACACATTGGAACAAAAGAGAAGTATGATAAATGTGACTATCAATGGGACAACGACTCTACTATTACCTTTAGGTTATTCAACGAGCAAACTAAGAAGTCGGAAACACACACTGCCTGGGGCAAAGGAGGATCTGCAGGTTTGAAAACAAATTAATGATAATGATATTAACACAAAAAGGATGGTCTGCGTTATGCAAACCATCCTTTTTAAATAAAAATAATTATAGATAGATTATTTAGGATTTCTCCTCTTGTATTCAGCGATACCGTCGTCAAGGAATTTTATAAATGCATCTATATCTAAATTAGTTCCTCTTGGATCAACTAAAGGAGTTCCATCATTATTTAGTAATTGATACCATGGTTGTGCATTAGAAGCAAATTTAGTAGTTTGGATGTAGGCATTCTTTTCGCCTAACATAGTAATATCTTTACCATCCTTATCTTTAATGTAATCTTCTTTGTCTAATGCAATTACTTTGTCATCAACATAAAGAGCAACTACAACAAAGTTTTCTTTAAGCCGCTTTAATACTCTTGGATCAGACCATACCTGATTCTCCATCTTGCGGCAATTAGTACAACCATGTCCGGTAAAATCAACAAACACAGGTTTGTTTTGCTGCTTAGAACTAGCTAGAGCCTGACCGTAATCAAAATAGCCACGTAAACCTTGAGGAAGTGTAAGGTTCTTAGTATATCTTGGTTCAATAGCCAGATTTAAAGTTTTAGAAGGCCCAGAACCAGCATTATCTCTTATCTGAGCTGAGATGTCAAAGTCTTGAGTTTCGGGAGGTGGCATCCATCCAGACAAAGCTTTAAGAGGCGCACCCCACATACCGGGTATCATATATACAACAAAAGTAAAAGTAGCTATAGCAAGAAACAATCTAAACCAGCTTTTCTGTACAGGCATGTCATCATCGTGAGGGAATTTTAGTTTACCTAACAAATAAAAGCCAAGCATAGACGCAATAACTATCCAGGCAGCCAAATATATCTCTCGGTCTAACAATCTCCAGTGATATGTTTGATCAGGTACGTTGATAAACTTCAATGCAAAGGCAAGTTCAACAAATGCTAAAACAACTTTTACAGAATTTAACCAACCACCCGACTTAGGCATGTTTTTTAACCAGCCTGGGAAGAAGGCAAACAAAGTAAAAGGAATGGCAAAAGCTAATGAAAAGCCAAACATGCTAACAATAGGCCTGACAAACTCCCCTCCTATAGAACTAAAAGCGACTGTACTTACGATAGGAAGTGTACATGAAAACGAAACAAGTACGAGTGTAGTAGCCATAAAGATTGGACCAACATAATCGCCTTTTTCTTCATTTTGTACAGATTTATTGATTAACCAACTTGGCATTACTATCTCAAAATAACCAAATAGTGAGATAGCAAAGATTATAAATATTAAAGCAAACAATAAGTTGGGAATCCAATGAGTACTTATCATGTTAGCAAAACTAGGCCCAAAAGCAAGTGAAAGTATAGTACCAAATAAAATAAACAAAACAATTATTGAAGTGCCAAATATAAGAGCTTGTACCTTACCTTTTGATCCGCTTTTCATAAAGAAAGAGACTGTCATCGGTATCATTGGAAATACGCAAGGTGTTAATAGACCTAATAGTCCACCTCCAAAACTAGCCCAGAAGAAAAGCCACAACGACCCTTTATCATTTTCTTTGGCAGGCTTACTTATTTGACTATTTGTTTTGTTTGTGTCAGTAGTCTTTGCTGTAGTTTTTGAAGTATCATTTGTAGCAACAACTTTAGAAGATGTATCCTTCTTGTCGTCTTTAACAGCAGAAACTACATCTCCTTTGGGATTGCCTTTAATTTTAAATTCACCATCGTCTTTTACAGGCACACAGGTTTCGTCATTACAAGCTTGAGCGTCTACTTTAACTTTAATAACGAAATCTTTTTTAGAAAGAACCTTTATCTTTTGCTTAAAAATAACTTTAACATCAAAGAACGAAACATCCATATTAAACATCTCATCACGTTCTACTTTTGGTTTAGGCTCAGTTGCTTTCCCTATAAGTTTAAAAGAATTGTCTTTCTCATAGATAAATAGAGTTGGCAATGGTCCTCCGGGCTTCATATACAGGGAATAAAGATGCCATCCCTTATCAATTTTAGCTGTATATATTAACACAGCTTCATCAGGTGTAGTTTGTTTTACCTCGTAAGTCCATTTAACAGGGGTTATTATCTGTGTATACCCGTTTAACGAGATTAATGACAACAAAAAAGCAATAAGTACGATACCTGCCTTTTTAATTCTGTTAAGTTGTTGCATTTTTATAATTTTAATTAACGCAATATTATTGATTACTTTCAGTTTGTTATCTTTAATGATAAAAGCTAACATCTTAAACTTTAAAAAATCATTCTTTTTTAAATGAACTTATTAAAGCCTAATATTAACTCCAAAAAGACATTAATTATTGTATCTCATTAATAGTAAATTCGTAGCTTTCCATAATAGGATTATGGAGTAAAAGCTTACAAGCTTTATCTACTATCTCTGAAGCTTGCTCTTTTGTATCTGTATCCACTTCCATGCTGATATGTTTGCCGATACGCACATTGCTTATCTCTGATAAGTTAATATTGTTTAAACTAGAAGTAACCGCTTTCCCTTGAGGGTCAAGTAATGCTCTTAATGGCATCACATCAATTTCTGCTCTGAATTTCATTTTTGATATATGTATTGTATTTATAAAAAGATATTATTTATTATTGAAAATATAACGTACAAAAATATGATAATTGGCAATGCAAACACAGTAAAAAATAGAATAAGTAGTATTGAAGTAAATAAGAAAAGATACCTTACGTGATTATCTGCCCATTTAAAGTTCTTGAATTTTAATGAGAATAATGGGATTTCTACAACCAAGAACAATGACATAACAACTGATAATATCAGTAAAACATAAGGGTTTCTCAAACTAAAATAAACGAGATGTTTTGTGTTTTCAATAATCCCAACAGGAATATTTGAAGGATTTACCAAAGTAAATATTAAAGGTATAGAAGCCCAGAAGAATGCATTTGCAGGAGTTGGTAAGCCTAAAAAAGAAATTGTCTGTCTTTCATCAATGTTGAATTTTGCCAATCTAACTGCCGAAAACAAAGCTAGGAGAAATGGCACTAAACTTAAAACAGAAATATTAGATTTGATAAAAGGATAATTCTCTATGAAAGAAGGATCGTTTAATAATTGATAAACCAGAATAGCAGGAGCAACTCCAAATGAAACAACATCAGCGAGCGAATCCAGTTGTTTACCTAAATCAGATCTTGCATCAAGCAATCGGGCTACAGTTCCGTCAATATAATCAAAAAAGCCTCCAACAAAAATTAAAATTGGAGCTAAAGGGAGATCATAATGGAACAAATGAACCTTCGTGCCTTTGAAAGCAGCAACTATAGCAAGGCATCCGCTTAACAAATTCAGCAGGGTTAAACAATTTGGAACATGATCTTTGATTCTCATAT
>CAIWDQ010000431.1 GCA_903911455.1 uncultured bacterium | reverse complement strand
ACCATTTCAATAAATGAGTATAATTTAATCATTATCTTAAATTTATTGTAAAATTATAGCCCTTATGTCATATTTATATTAAAAAAATAATTTCTTTTGTATTTAAGTTATTTTTTTTAGTAAATTTGTACACTCTTTATTTGAGTCATCTAAACACATAAAATGGAAAACAAAAGGCTATTAAGTACATTTACTATACTACTTTTTTTACTTATATCAAGTATTACCTATGCTCAATTGCAGGGTAAAGCTCGGGTTGATTCGTTACTAGTTCAATTAAATAAATCAAATGACGATACTAACAAAGTTAAACTACTTTATGATTTAAGTGATACCTATGTAGAAATAAATCCTGATGAGGGTATTAAATATGGTGTTCAAGGTTTGGAACTTGCGGAAGAATTAAATTTTAAAAATATAATAGCGAAGATTAATAATTGCATTGGGATGAATTATGATAATAAATCTGATTATCCTGAGGCACTTGAATATTATTTTAAAGCTTTAAAAAAGCATGAGGAAGAAGGGTCAAAGAAAGGGATCGCAACAGACTTTACTAATATTGGAGTTGTTTATTTGCATCAATCAGATTATCCTAAAGCATTAGAATATTATTTTAAAGCATTAAAAATATTTGAGGAACTCAAACTTAAAAATGGAATAGCCTATAATATCGGCAACATTGGTTTGGTTTACTGGTATCAAAACAATTATCCCAAAGCATTGGAATATTATTTAAAGACTTTTAATATTTTTAAAGAACTGAATGATATGTATGGAATTGCTTCCAGTTTATTTAATATAGGAAATGTGTATAATAGGCAAAAGGATTATGCAAAAGCATTGGATTATTATTTTAAAGCTTGTAATACATATAAAGATTTTGGAAGTGCTATCAATTTGGCTCCTGTATTAGGTAATATAGGTGACACTTATTTTACTATTGCAAAAGATAGCAATAAAATATTACTAAATAAACTTTTTGCAGGTAACAAAACTACTGCTTTACAAAAAGCAAAGATATATGTAGATAGTGCAATTGTTATTGAAAAAGAATATGGAAATCTAAGAGGGCTGAATGGCAATTACAAATTATTAAGCGATATACAATTGTTACTTGGTGATAACAAAGGTGCATTAGAAAGTTATAAAAACTATACTACAATTAGAGATTCAATCTATAATATTGAGAAAACAAAAAGCATTACCCAAATGCAAATGAAATATGAAAAAGAGAAGAATGATGCGATATTTGAACTAGAACTTAACAGACAGAAGAAATTAAAATACGTCTTCATTTTAGGATTTATTGTTGTCCTTGGCTTCTCTTTACTTGTTTTTCTGCAAAAGAAAAAAATAAGTAAAGCTAAAGAAAAGCTTGAAATAGAAAAAAAACGTAGTGATGACCTATTAGTTCAACTTGAAAATTCTAATCTAATTCTTGAAGAAAAAGTAAAAGAAAGAACTTCAGAACTCGAAAGTATTAACAAAGATATTATTATTGCTAAAGATAAAGCTGAGGCAGGCGACAGACTAAAATTAGCTTTTATCCAAAACATTTCTCATGAGATTCGTACTCCATTAAATGGTATTATTGGTTTAAACAGCATACTTATAGATAGCAATGTAAGTGATGAAGAAAAGAAGGAATATTATCCTTTATTGCAAGCTTCGAGTGATAGATTGCTAAATACAATTTCTGACTATCTGGATATTTCGATGATTATGTCGAACAATATTGAAGTAAATAAATCTGTGCTAAAACTAAACGACGAACTTTTTGAACTTAAATTAAAATATGAGGAAACCTGTGTTGGCAAAAAATTGTTATTCAACTTGCAACTACCTGAAAATACTGAAAGTTTAACAATAAACACAGATATTAAATTGTTTAGAAAAATAATGACTAATTTAATTGATAATGCTGTTAAATTTACACTAAAAGGTAGTATTACGTTAGGATATACTTTTGTTGATAATAGTTTCAGAATTTTTGTAAAAGATACTGGGATAGGAATTGGATATGAAACTCAAGATAAGATTTTCGAAAACTTTATGCAAGAAGATATATCCAATACAAGAGGTTATGATGGAAGTGGATTGGGCTTATCGGTTGCAAAGGGTTATGCAAATCTGTTAGGAGGAAATATTTTTCTTGAATCTGTTAAGGGTGAAGGTTCCACTTTCTTTTTTTACACATCCAAATATCCTTTTAACAGAAAAAGCAACTACTCTAAAAAAGTTAGATGTTATCTTCAATTCAGATGAGCTGCCTGTAATATTGATAGCCGAAGATGACGAAATAAATTATTTATATTTTGAAACTATTCTGAGGAAATATTCTTCAAAAATACTACATGCTAAAAATGGTCAAGAAGCAATAGATTTATGTCGAGAAAACTCCGACATATCTTTTGTAGTAATGGATATTAAAATGCCAGTGATGAATGGTATAGAAGCTACACGCGAGATACGTTTATTTAGAAAAGAGTTACCAATTATTGCACTTACAGCTTATGCTATGAGTAGCGACGAACAAATAGCATTAAAAGCAGGTTGTGATGCTTATATTGTTAAACCAATTAGAAAACAAGATTTATTTGCTAATTTCCAGACATTAGGTCTTATAAATTAATTTAAAAAAGCTTTTTATTAGTTTCCATTTCTTGTTCAATTCTCTCTATTTTATTAATATGTTTTTTTATGCTTTCTATTTATGGTCCTTACTTGCTACTGTACGAGGTGTTTTAAATTTCCTCTCTCTTTAGTAGCATATTGTTTGTTATCCATTACTTATTTCATTTCGCTATTATACCTCACTAGTTGTATATTGCAGTTAACAATGGGCTATTGTTTTATGAATTTACCAAAAGAATTCTTTTTATCAATCTTACTAATCAATTTGTAAAAATAAATCCCTGATGACAATTCTTGAATATTTATGTTTACAGTACTTTGTCTAATATCAGTTATATTTCTTACAACTTTACCAGAATTGTTAAGCAATGTAATTTCGAATGACGAATTATTCTTATTATCAAATTCGATAAGTACATTATTATTAACTGGATTAGGAAATATTTTTGAATTAATAAAATCGTAACTTAATTCTTCGATGCCTTCACCACAATCATCTATTTGAATATTATCAAACATAAGACCATCTTTATTTGTTTGAATATTGTCGCTGAAAAATGTAAAACGAAACAAAACTGTATCTCCAGTTTGAGTATTATAAATCGAATGAACCCTAAAATGGATACTCTTCCATACATATGAATTCCCCGAAAACACGGGTGCTGTATATGGAAAATCGTGTTCTATTAAATTTGTATCAGTCAATATATTCATCCAGGTATATCCTTTATTAAATGAAAATTCAATCTTTCCAAAATCATTTAATGTATCTGTATTCACTTTATAATAAGCAAAAATTGATGTACCACAATAACTCCCTGGATGTTGAACTTTATGTCTAATAATAAATTTTGAGCTATCGTTGTTTGGATATGAATTTAATGTATCTGTTACAATTGCATTTGGAATAGAATATGCACTTGTAAAAATATTTTTTTGAGGTTTGCCTATTTGCCAAATATTGTTTGGATTTAAAATTTTATCTATAATTATACTTTGTTTGTAGGTTGTATCATCAAAATATAGATTTTGTGTTTGACAAAAAGTTGAAGTTGCAATAATCATAGTAACAGCAAACAAGTAAATTAATTTATTCATGCTTTTTCTTTTAAAATTATCATTACTTTTTTAATTATGCAATTTGTTACCTAAAGTTTAGAAACTCATACGTTTTAGTATGCACTGTAAAATTTTATTCTAAAATTGGAGTCTAACATTTTTTTCACAAAGATAATAAATAATCTCCAAACGCATCAAATAATAATTATAGAACAAAAAAAATCCAACAAATAAATGATAAAGGCTCACTTTTTACATTTCATTTATTAATCAAACTT
>CAIWDQ010000430.1 GCA_903911455.1 uncultured bacterium | reverse complement strand
TACTTTCTTTTTTCTTTACCTTCTTTTTCTTGATAAAAAGAAGCAAAAATCAAGACTTAAAATCATTTACTTCAAAACTACTTATTTCAAACTTTTCCCACAATCCAAGCCGTTCCTATGATAGAGTTAAGCTCTTATTATGCATTTGTTCGTAGGAACTCGTGGATTGCTTAGCTAGGACTCACGCACAATTTTGAAATACTTGTTTTGTAGCATAAATGATTTGAGGTCTATCCAAAAAAGAGTGCCTAAAGTGCCTAAAATGCCTAAAGTACTTAAAGTTAAAAGATGTATTAATAATGATTATGTTTGCTTTCTTTGCAATCATAAGCATAGATAAGTTTAAGGCAAATGGGTTCCTGAATTGCCTTTTCTTCAGGAACTCTTTTGCCTTTCCTATTTGTTGCTGAAAGAAAAGGGTATGAATGTGGATGCAAAGGATTGTAAGGAATGGTGGTACTTTGTCCATACAATCTTGTCGGCGGCATCGCCAAAGTGTGTGGCTTCTTCTTGTGGTATTGTGAGGCTTCTTTCACTTTTTTTATCTTTGGTAAACCTGCCGTCTTTCTCTATTACTTTGGTATTGCTCATGGATAATATAAGGTTCTTACATTTGTTTCCATTTATTCCTATTCTTGCAAACTTTGGATTGTTCTCTCTTAAAATATTGCTCCATAAAAGGTATTTTTCGTGTTGTGGTGGTTCTAATCCCGGGTGAAGCATTGGTATTACTTTCCAGTTATTTGCCATTAATCTGGCAATTGCTTGTTCATTATAGGAACGTGAGGAGTTTGCTTGTCTAATGTCTCCAAACCTATCGCGATAAAAATAGATGGTTCTATCATTGTTCATCCTGTAATAATTGCAGAATTTATCAATAACATTGTCGATCATAACATTGCCTGTTTCGGGTTTGACAAAGAATTCATTGATGAAGTTATCTCTATCATTAAAGCCATGTTGCATTACCAACATGCAGGAGATCCTTCCTCCCCAGTCGAATACTATTTCCAATGGTTGGTTCTTATTGCAATCTAAATCACATAGTGATGTTTTATCAGCGATCGCCTTGTCTATAAACTCCAATTTGTCAACATAAGAATAATCATAGCTGTTATGATAAATCTGTTTATCCTCCTGAAGCTGGTAATAACAATCTTCTACCTTATCCATGATCATGTTCATAATCTCAACCAAAAAGGAAAGATTTGTCATGTTTGCCCTGGCTTCTTTAATGAAATTAAAACCTACATTTGTGAGGTTATCTAAGGCATTACCAAACATGAATAGCCTGTTGTCTTTGCTTACAAAAGGAGCCATTGTCTTTCTAATTCGTGATATCTCATTCCATTGTGAAGCGAACTCTTTAGCATCAGTGAGCTCAATCAAGTCCAGTTGCATTTTAACAATACGTTTCCAGATGTTGATGATATCTATACCTGCTTCGGTTTCATAGTATTTTGAATATTCCAATAACCATTTGCTTTCTGGATTTATTGGCATGGATGAAGATAGATGCCAGAAGTGGTTGAAATGTAAATGACCAAAGAAAGTATCATTGCCTCTGTTGGTCGGGACTACTTCGTTATCTATTTGCTCTTTGTCAAGTGTAAGCGCTTCATCAGCAATTACTCCCTGCACTGAAGGACCACGACAGGATCCATCTCTGTCCTGGCTTCCGAGCATGATGGCAAAACCATTGTTAAATGAGATATAGTTATCAAACTTAAGTGGGCATTCATAGGGTAAGTCCCATTTCTTGGGAGGTCGTCTGCCTATTACCCAATGCACATCTCGATAAAGTCCGTTGCGTTCCAGGAAAGAAAATGTTGCCGGCAAAGTTCTTGTCAGGAGCTGGACAAAAGTTTGTCCGGCTGTCAGTACTATTCCTCTTGGCATGCTTCTGTAGGAACGCAATATTTTCCAACCTATCTTATTGGATTTACCTGAACCCCTGCCTTCAACATTGGTTTCGTCTTTTGCATCCAGGATTATGGATTGAGACTGGATTTTATTCAGTGATAACTTCTTGGTTGTCATATTCGGGTAGTTCAGGGTTTAAAATTAAGTAAGCATCTTCAACTGACAGATCAGATTCTAATGAATCAGAGATACGTTTACGTGATGTACAAGGCAACTTGCTTACATCAAGAAGGTTTATTTTAAGTATGGTTTCTTTGGTAGCGATGGTTAAGTAATATTCATGACTTTCCAGTTTTGACAAATCAACTTCATCATCTTTATCTATTCCTAAAGTAAGGAAATAGTTCTTCTGTGCTTTGGTTCTTGAATTGAGATCTCCAATCTTCCGAGCCTGTATCATTGTGTCTTTGATGTCTTCCAAAAGGAATTTCTTCTCGTATTCTTTGTCGATGGTGTTTATGGATGAGAACAGACGTTTAGTAGCTGCAATGTCTCTTTTTATCTGTGTTATGCTGATGTTAGGATATTTGACTTTCATCATGGATTCAACATCTCTTTGCTTGGCGTACTTCCGTATCTGGTTATCGCAGAAATCCCATCTGTCGTATATCTCTTTGTCTTTTTCTGAGATATAGTCGGTGTCTTTGTTTACGATCCATTCATGGATACGGGTGAAGGCTGAATCAGCTGCTAGAAGTTTAGGCATTTTTGTTGTTCTTATTGATTTCAAGTATCATTTCCTGAGCAGGACTGCTGCCGTTGGTTGCACTCTCGAGAAGGCTTTTTCTTATTTCTATTTCTGAGGCTATCCATCCTTTTTTGTACATGGAGTAAGGGAGGCCTTCTTCGAGATTTATTAATGCTGCGAATTCGTCCGGGTCTTTTTCCAGAACAATTGCTATATCTTTAAGACTAAAAAATAGAGAAGCAAGCTCCTCTATTGTCTGTAATTCTTTATCTGAAAATTCCATTTTTAATTGTTTTTTTTCTTTACCTTCTTTTTCTTGATAAAAAGAAGCAAAAATCAAGACTTAAAATCATTTACTTCAAAACTAC
>CAIWDQ010000429.1 GCA_903911455.1 uncultured bacterium | reverse complement strand
TATTTTTGCAAAAGATCGTATGATCCTTCGACTTGATCGACGTGTTTTTGCAAAAGATCGTATGATCCTTCGACTTGATCGACGTGTTTTTGCAAAAGATCGTATGATCCTTCGACTTGATCGACGTATTTTTGCAAAAGATCGTATGATCCTTCGACTTGATCGACGTGTTTTTGCAAAAGATCGTATGATCCTTCGACTTGATCGACATGTTTTTGCAAAAGATCGTATGATCCTTCGACTTAATCGAATGATTTGTCGAGGAAAAACAAGTTAAAATATTGATTATTTCATTATATTACTGTTACTTAACTCATATATCAAGTTAAAAAGAAATACAAACCCTTTGTTTGGAGTAAAAAATAAACAGAGATTTTGACAAAATAATTACTCATTAATGACACAAAAACGTTGCTTTGTCAAAAAGTCTGCCATTATGTCATACTTTTACTGAAAATACAGACAATTCCGTGAATTTGTTAGCATTTTAACAGATTTACTGACAATATGTCAAAAATACTGACAAAAAGAGACTTTGGCACACTTATTGCAGATAGGAATATTGTAAGCAAAAAAAATAGTAAGCTTACAAATTAATATATATAAATATGGCTCGAAAAAAAAGAGCGTCAAAGGTTATCAGCAAAGCTGAAACCAGAAAAGAAGGAGTTGCAGGAATTGATCCTGTATTTGAAGTAACTGCAGAATTAACACTTGCAGACTATACTTCATTGATTGCTGCGGCAGTTGCCAAACAAGCAGCATTAAATTTAGCATTGGGTGTTACAGACGCCTTATCTAATGAGTTGGATGCATTGCTTAAAGAACTGAGAGCAATGAGTAACCGTGTTATCGATGCTATTGCTGCAAAGTATGGCAAAGATAGCAGTGAGTTCGAAAAAGCCGGAGGCAAAAGATCTTCCGACATTAATCACAACAAGAAGAAGAAAGTAGCAATAGTACCTGCTACTACTCCAAGCTAAGCTCTTGAGATCCGGGTTAACTAATTATTCCGGGTAATGCCTAAAAAAGAAGCCTCAGTTTCGTATTTGAAACAGAGGCTTTTTTATTTAACCCCTCCCCTTTCGACTTCGCTCAAGGACCTTAGGCGAGGAAGGAAAACATGGAAAATAATCACAAGACTTCAATTTACGGTTGCTGAATGTTGTCGAAGCATTAAATCTATTTTTCTAAACCTTATCCACTGAATACACAGATTTAAACACTAATAAATTTAAAGATTTGGTGATTTGGTGATATAGTGGTTTAAAAAATTCAAGTATTCAAGTATTCAAAGATTCAAAGATTCAAAGATTTGGCGATATAGTGATTTAAAAATTCAAGTATTCAAGTATTCAAGTATTCAAGTATTCAAGTATTCAAGTATTCAAGAATTCAAGTATTCAAGAATTCAAACGCAATTTCAAAGTGTTCCCAATTATTAATTCTTAATTCTTAATTTTTAATTCTCTTAGTCGCTTAGTCTCATTGTTGCTCCATCGCTCCATCTCCCAGTCTCTCCATCTCTTATTCTCAGTTGTCTCCTGCTCCCTCGCCTTTTAGGAGAGGGTTGGGGTGAGGTCTACAAATTCCCTACATTTATCAACGATTTATCTCTATCATATTTTATAACATATGTAAAAGTAACCACTTTACTTTCTTTTGGCTTTAGTTTAAGTTTCCAGTTAAGAATTCCGGTTGTTTCGTTATAGATACCTGAAAAATTATCGTCTTTAAAAGTAACTTTAATATCTTTATCATTAGATACAGGTATCTGGTCTTCGAGCGAAAGATCAACATTAGCATTCTTATTATTCCTGACAGTGATTTCGATAGTAATTGTCTTGGTTTTATTACTTCCAATCATTTGCTCCTGTTCTTTATCCTTTAGTTTCTTACGGGTAACGGCTATACCTTTATCTCTTCCTAAAGATAATTCTAAAGTATCAGCTATTACACTTGGGTCAATAGTTGTTTCACCTACAAATGTACCTTCAAAATAAATATTGGCTTTTGCAGCAATTAGATTTAGATCTTCCCAACCAGTTAATTTAGCTACTAAAAAAGACTCTTTATCCATTTTAGGAACCAGGAAGTGATTATACTTTGCAGGGATATTTTCGTTGTCTTTAACATATACTAGATGATATTTGCCATCAGAAGGGATAGAATAAGGAAGACTTACTTCATATTCAACATTAGTCATATTCTGAGATTGCACAACATAGTCGGAAGCATATTGAGTTGGAGGCAGCTTTTTCATTTCTGCTTTACTTTTCGAAGGTTTTGCTTCATCTGATTCATAAGCTTCACCCCTATGAGCAGGTTGTGCAGAAGGTGCATTTGTAGTATACCCAAAGTTAGCAGTCTGATAATTTACAGGCATATAATAATTAAGATACCATGTAGCCAGATAAGGACGTATACTCGATTTATAAGGGTTATTTGTAGATAGTTTAATATTAACATCACTCCAATCTTCATCAGAATTCTGATAAACATTGGCTTTTAAAGTAAGAGCCACAGGTCCTCCAATATCATTTACCCTAATATCATAAGCTGGAGTCCATCCGGCTTTAGAGGTCATATAGGTAACTGATAATTTACCACTGACTATTTCTTTTGATGAAACAGTAACTATGATTTGGTTAATGGGTAAATTGATTTTCTTCTCATCGCTCTCCAATCGGTTTTTATATTCGATTAATTCATTTAGATGTAGAGTCACTTTATTTCTTCTGACAATAGTTTTAGCTTCTTCTCTTTTAATTTTCTGAAGCTCTACATTTATAGTACTCAGTTTATAATCCAGAAACTCCATCGCGTTCTTTAATATAGGCAATGAATCACTTTTACCTTTCCCATTCATAATTGGATTATTAACAAGCATATCTTTTTGCTTATTGTAAAGATCTCTTTTGTCTTTAATAGCATCCAGATCATAATTAATATCAGCAAGAGAATCCTGCGCATGTTCAATTCTACGAATCAAACTTGCTGGAATTACAGTTTCATTTTCATCTTTAGGCTCCGGATATTTAATATTATACTTTGTATCCAGAATAATAAAATTCCCTTTTCCTGAAGCTTGAATACTCGAAACATTCAAATATGGAGAAACTCCATTAAATACTAATTCACTTACTCCGGGTTGTAGCGACACATTAGCCGCTCTGGTTACTTGCGCACCTGTTGTAAAGATTGTAACGTCTTTAACTGACGACTTAAGATCTTTCTGAGATTGTGCAAACAGTGTAATTACACATAAGATAATTAACTGAGTTAAGAGAATTTTTTTCATATTGTTTTAAATTGATTTAAGATTTATTTTAACAAATAATTATAATTTTAATCTCTATCAAAATACATGCCAAAACACAAATAAATATTTATTTTGTTAATTAGGCAACATTTTTGATATTTATTTTGTCTTATATGTGTATCGTTGCTATTTATTTTGTAATTTTATGCGGTATTTTAAAAAAGCAATTTTATCATAGATTTAATACATTATCTCGTGAAAAAGTTATTATTATTTTCTTGTTTATTATGTTTGTTAAGCAATATTGCCTTTGCTCATAAAAAAGACACATTGCAATCACGTAATTTGAGATTCATTGAGAATAAAAATCAATGGGACAAACAAGTACTTTTTGGTGCGGACGTTGACGGTGGCATGCTGTTTATCGAGCAAAATTGTCTAACCTTTAATCTTGTTCAGGCAGAAGATGTAAAACATTCGCATGCTCACAACAGATACCTTAGTAACAAATCAAGTAATGTTATCCATTATCATGCTTATCAAATAGAATTCGTCAACTGTAAAAAAGCATTAGTTACAGGAAAAGATGTTGGAAAAGATTATAGCAATTATTTTATCGGGAACAATAAAGGTAAATGGGCAAGTAATGTACATAATTATCATAATGTGACATACGAAGGGATTTATGACAATATAGATCTTCAGCTATTCAGCGATCATGATTATTTAAAATACGATTTCATTATTCAACCTCATGGCGATATTAATAATATTAAGCTTAATTATAAAGGGACAGATGGGATAAAACTAAGTAATGATAATCTGCTTATTAAGACTTCAGTTAATGATATATTTGAAATGAAACCTTACGCTTATCAAATTATTAATGGGAATATTGTAGAAGTTAAATGTGAGTTTGTTATTAAAGGCACTGAAGTTACATATAAAATAGATAATTATAACAAAGAGTATGTACTGATTATAGATCCTACTATTGTATTTGCAACCTATACAGGTTCTACTACTGATAACTGGGGATTCTCTGCTACTTACGATCTTGTTGGAGATGTATATTCAGGAGGTATCGTTGAATATTCGGGATATCCTGTAAGTATAGGAGCTTATCAAACTACTAATGCAGGGGCTTGGGATATAGCAATTATTAAATATGATTCCTTAGGAACTACGCGTAAGTATGCAACATATTTGGGAGGTAGTAATTGTGAAATGCCACATAGCTTAATTGTAAATCAATCAAATCAGTTACTTATTTTTGGGACTACAGGTTCACCTGACTTTCCTGTAACATCCGGTGCATATGATACATCTTTTAATGGAGGACAACCCGTTACATACGACGCAGTTCTTCAATACCCTTACGGCTCTGATATTTTCGTAAGTAAACTAAACACTACAGGCAATCAATTGCTTGCTTCTACTTTCATAGGAGGCACTGGAAATGACGGACTTAATTTCAGAGATTATTACAGTCCTAACATGATGATTGGGAATGATTCGTTATACTACAATTATGGTGACGGCGCACGAGGCGAGATAATTACTGACAACCTTAACAATGTTTATATTGGCACTTGCACATTTTCTACCGACTTCCCTGTTACAGCAAATGCTTTTCAGCAAACAAACAGTGGTTTGCAGGAAGGAATAGTATTTAAACTTGACAACAACCTTTCAAACCTTTTATGGAGTTCATATCTTGGAGGAAGCGGTGATGATGCAATCTATTCAATAGATAACGATGCAAATTATGATGTATATGTAACTGGTGGTACTAACTCAAGTAATTTCCATGTTACTCCCGGGGTTTATAAAACCACCTATCAAGGAGGTACTGCTGATGCATTTGTTGCTCATATTTCACAAAATGGGAATACATTGGTAGCTTCTACTTATTATGGTTCACCAAAATATGATCAAGCGTATTTTGTAAGAACAGGTAAAGATAATTACGTTTACATATACGGGCAAACTACTGCCGACAGCAATCAGTTAATTAAAAATGCACCTTATAATGTACCTAATAGTGGGCAATTCATTGCTAAATTTAATAAACCTCTTGACTCTTTAAAAATGTCAACAGTTTTCGGAACTGGTAATGGAGTACCTAACATATCTCCTTCAGCTTTTGCAGTCGATGTGTGCAATAGAATATATGCAGCAGGATGGGGCAGAGACTGGGGTGGATATCCGCTACCACCTACTTACAACGTTCTATATCCTTGGGGATCTGTCTTTGGAACTGTAAATATGACCACAACCCCGGGTGCTTTCCAGACTTTAACTGATGGTCAGGATTTTTACATGATGGTTCTAGGGCCTAATGCTACAACTTTAGACTTTGCAACTTTTTACGGAGAATTACATGGCACATTAAGTATGGGTAATGACCATGTTGATGGCGGTACAAGCAAATTTGACAAGAAAGGTTATATATATCAATCGGTATGCGCAAGCTGCGGGGGATCAACTTTATTCCCAACATATCCTAACCCTGGAGCATGGTCAAATACTAACAATGCAACTAATTGTAATAACGCTGTTGTAAAGCTGAACTTGAATAATGATATTGCTATTGCCGACTTTCTAGACCCAATCGGTAATTGTGCTCCTGACACTATCAATTTCTTTAATACTAGCGTTGGCGTTAATTTTATTTGGGACTTTGGAGATGGTTCTCCTTTAAGTACTCAAATCAACCCTACTCATATTTACACACATTCGGGGATTTACAATATCAAACTTATAGCTAAACTTTTACAAGGTTGTCATTTATCAGATACTCTCATAAAGCAATTCGTAGTCTTATCCGACACATCTTATTCTATCCCTAATGCTAATATTTGTAAAAACGGATCTACTGCTGTAGGTATTTTACCTACATCTGATCCAAATATAAAATATCACTGGATTCCTTCAACTTATCTTACAGATACTACAATTGCAAACCCTATCGCAAATCCTCCTGTTACTACTAATTATATGCTTATTGTTTCAAAAACAAATACTACTTGTAGAGATACTATCAAACAGAAAGTTGTAGTTTATAATTTAAAAGTAGATGCAGGATTTGATACTCTCATTTGTTTAGATAGTGTAAAATTAACTGCACATAATCTTTCAGGTGATAATGTTAGTTTCTACTGGTCTACTAATTCAAATTTTACAGACACTTTAAACATAAATCATCTCGACAGTTCAGCAACCGTTCATATTACTGCACCAAAATATTTCTTTGTTAAAGTAAGAAATGCATGGTGTTCTGGATACGATAGCGTGCATGTTGGTTTCAAGATTTACAATAATCCCGTTCTTCCAACTAATCCTAGTTGCTATGATTCATGTAATGGTCAGGCTAGTGTAAATCCTACAGGTGGAACTCAACCTTATACTTACCATTGGGCAGGCGGTCAAAATACAAGTACAATCACCGGACTATGTGCCGGTATTTATACAGTTACAGTTACTGATGCCCTTCAATGCAAATCAGTTTCTTCAATAACTCTTACTAGTCCTCCACAATTAGTTGTAACTACAACTGTAGTTAATGATCCGTGTACTGGGGTTTGTATTGGAAAAGTAACCGCCAATCCTTTAGGTGGAATTCCTCCTTATTCTTATATGTGGAACACTACATCATCTTCAAATCCTCTAATTAATCTTTGTCCGGGCTTTTATATAGTAAATGTTTATGATAGTCATAATTGCAAAGCAAAAGATACTGCGGAAGTTAAAATTCAGAGTATTTTTACAACTGCTCATGCATGGGCTGATCAGTACACATTATATAAAGAATTAAGCACTACTCTTCATGCCACCCATTTATCAGGTGTTACTTACCAATGGTCCCCTATTACAGGCTTAAACAGTTCTGCTATTTCTGACCCAACTGCAACTCCTCTTATTTCAACTACATATTACGTAACTATGACTGACCAATACGGGTGTAATAAAACTGATTCGGTTGTCATAAACGTTATAGACATTAACTGTAGAGAACCTTATATATTTGTACCGAATGCTTTTACACCTAACGGGGATAACAATAATGATGTTTTATACGTTAGAAGTAGTGTTTTTGAAAGTATGAGCTTCTCTGTTTTTGACCGTTGGGGCGAAAAAGTTTTCGAAACTACTAATATTAATAATGGATGGGATGGCAAATATAAAGGGAAGTTATGCGAACCGGGTGTATTCGTTTATTATCTGGAAGGAACTTGCTTAAATCAAAAGACATTTAGTAAAAAAGGAAACGTAACTTTAATAAGATAAAATTTGAGAAGCGAATTAAGAACCAGAATTATCCTTTTTTGTATATTACTTTTGGCATTAAATGCCAGAAGTCAGGATATTCATTTCTCGCAGTTCGCAAGTTCTCCCCTTAATCTCAATCCGGCTTTAACGGGTTTCTTCCAGGGAAACGACCGCTTTATTTTAAACAACCGAAATCAATGGGCTGCTGTTACCACTCCTTATTCTACTTTCTCGGGTTCATTTGACATGCAGCTTCTCAAAAGAAAGTTTGTTCAGGATATGATAGGTATCGGTATTATTATTAATAATGATGTTGCCGGTGATTCAAAGATGGGCACTACAGAAGTATCTTTAGCGGTATCATATACAAAAGCTCTTAACAAAAGAAATAATCATTTCATCTCTCTGGGTATTGAAACAGGTTTTGCACAGCATAAAATTGATTACGATAAATTAAACTTCGACAATCAATTCAATGGAAGCTACTATGATCCTTCTCTTGCCAGTAATGAGAAATTTCTAAAGAATTCTTATACTTATCTAGATCTTTCATCTGGTGTTAACTGGTTTCTTCAAACTGACGACAGGGTTACTTTTAATGCTGGCTTTGCTATGTTTCATATCAATACTCCCAATCTGTCTTTCTTCGACAACAGTGATGTTGTTTTGAATAGAAAAGAAGTTTTTTATGCCAACACATCGTTCGATGTCAGCAAGAGCATTGATATCATCCCCTCTCTCCTATTTATGAAACAGGATAATTATACTGAACTTACTTATGGCGCCACTATTAAGTTTATAACTGATAACAATCCATTCTATTACTCGGCGCTTAACTTTGGGACTTTTATTCGTCAGACTGATGCTGCAATTATTAGTGTAGGACTTGATCTTCGCAAAACTTCTATTGGGATTAGTTATGATTTTAACTTCTCCGATCTTCATCCGGCAAGCAGATATCTTGGAGGTTATGAAATCTCTTTGATATATATTATAAGCTATCAACATCAAAATAAGATTAAAGAAATACGTTGTCCAATATTTTAAACCTCTATTTTAAAGAATGATAAAACAACTCAAATTTACATATTGGATAAAGTTCAAACCGTTCTGCTTATTATTAATATTGTTATTGATAAGCCTAAGTTCTAATTGCTTTTCGCAAACTATTGATGAGAAACTTAAAAATGCTGACGACACTTATGCAAGTGGCGATTATTACAATGCAGCAGTGTATTACAAACAGCTTCTTGACAAGGATGCTACTAATCTTGAACTAGCCTATAAATATGCTAATTCATGTCGTTTGTATAATAATTATGTTGATGCCGAAAAGTGGTATCTCAACATACTTAAGTCCAACAATAGCAAGGCATATCCTCTCGCTTTATATTATTTTGCTGAGATGAATAAATATAATGGCAAATACGAATCGGCTATTAAAAATTATAGTGAGTATTATAACATCAACAAAGATAAAAATGACTATTATGCTTTGAAAGCAAAGCAGGAGATTGAGTCATCGGAGTATGCCATCAAGCTAATGAAGGACACTATTAAGGTAGATATCACTCATCTTGGCAAAAATATAAACACCCCATACTCAGAGTTTGGCGCCATTCAGTTAGGCGACTCTATGCTTATATTTTCATCCTTCAGGCGTATTGTAAGTAGTGATTTTGAGTCGCTATTACCCGACGCTTTCCTGTCAAAGGTTTACACCTCCAACCTTTCTGTTGCAGGCTATTCCAACGCCAAAGAGTTGAGAGGCGCAATCAACGATCCTGAAATTAATACGGCGAATATTAGTATCAATAAGCACTCCTTTAAAGCCTATTTTACCCGTTGCGATCTGAGTGATAACGGAGACCTTACCTGTGCGATCTTAGTTAGTGAGCTTAAGAACGGCAAGTGGCAGAAAGCTAAGAAGCTTAACAACAAAGTAAATCTGGAGGGTTTTACTTCTACTCAGCCCTGTATTGCACTTATTAACGACAAGGAGGTATTGTATTTCACGTCCAACCGTCCTGGCGGCTTTGGGCAGCTAGATATCTGGTACTCTTTATATTCTAATGGTGACTTCCAGCAACCTGTAAATCTAGGCAGTGTTATCAACACACCCGGTAATGAGATAACTCCTTTTTATGATGAAAATTCACCAAAGCTATACTTTAGTAGTGATTGGCATAAAGGATTAGGTGGATATGACATCTTTAAGTCAGACGGTAATCAGAATCAATGGACGGAGCCTCAGAATCTGGGATATCCGATTAACACAAGTTACAACGATTTATATTATACTGTTAACGAGGATTCACTTGAGGGCTACCTAACTTCTAATCGTCCCGGTTCCTTCTTTATAAAGGGCGAAACCTGTTGCAATGACATCTTTTTCTATGAATACAAACCTGTTTTAAACAAAAAAGAAATTAAAACTGACACGCTAAATGTTTCTCAAACTATCCATTTATTATTGCCGATTACCCTATATTTTCATAATGATGAACCTGATCCGGCCACCATGCGCACAACTACCGATAAGAACTACAAACAGTGTCTTGCCGATTACTTTGCAATGAAAGACAAGTACAAACTGGAATATTCGAAAGGACTATCGGGAGTTGACAAACAGAAAGCTATTGACGACATTGAGCAATTTTTCAACTCTTATGTAAGAAATAGCTTCAGGGATCTCGAAAAGTTTACAGAGCTGTTGCTAAAAGATCTACAGAATGGCAGCGAGGTCAAGATCACTGTCAAAGGATATGCCAGCCCACTTAATAACGAAGAGTACAACGTCAATTTAACCAAGCGTAGGATCGCTAGTCTTGTCAACTATTTAAAGGAATACAATGGAGGAATCTTCCTGCCTTACTTTGAAGGCAACGCGCAGAATAAGGGTAGGTTGGTGATCTACGAAGAACCACTAGGTAAAAGCCTGGCCGATAAAAGTGTAAGTGACAATCCAAACGATCAGCGAAATTCAGTATACAGTCGAGCAGCTGCCAACGAACGTAAGATCCAAATACTTTACTACGATTACACCAATCAAAAGTAAAAATCTATCTCTTCAAAATTAAAATCCTATTTCAGGATATTTAGAGAAGATTTAACGATATTTTATCATTAAAACACAATAATCATTATTTGAACATAAAAATTAATTACACGCCCTCAAATTCCGCTAAAGAACATATCTATAATTTATATGTTGGTTTTAAATGTTTTTAGTGCGTTTTATATTTAGTTTTTCAGGAATTATCAATTTTATTATTATTATTTTTTTTATGATTTGTTTTATGAT
>CAIWDQ010000428.1 GCA_903911455.1 uncultured bacterium | reverse complement strand
GCTCATTATAGCTTAATTAAAGCGCAGGGTCATACGACTCATGCTTGTGAATCTCAAAAAGAGATTCTTAAACAACATTCAAGTGCTAAATAATTAATTATTGATAAGCAATTTTCAATTAAATAAAAGCACTTTCAAAATTAAATGGAAGTGCTTTTAAATTCACATTAAATTAATTAAAATATTTTCATTAATATGAAATTGTCTAATAAATAATCAACATGTCAAAAATATTAAAAGGAACAAAAACAGAACAAAACTTATTAAAAGCTTTTGCTGGCGAATCACAAGCCCGTAATCGTTATGAGTTTTTTGCAGGTATCGCAAAAAAAGAAGGCTATGAACAAATAGCAGCTATTTTCATGGAAACTTCAAATAATGAGAAGGAGCACGCAAAACGATACTTCAAATTCTTAGAAGGTGGAATAACAGAGATAACAGTAATGTATCCGGCAGGAATTATAGGAACAACAATTGAGAATTTAAAAGCAGCAGCAGAAGGGGAACATGAAGAATGGAGTAACTTATATCCTCATTATGCTGAAATTGCAAAGAAAGAAGGATTTTCTGAAGTTGCTACTGCTTTTCTAATGATTACCAAAGTTGAAATTGAACACGAACGTAGGTATTTGAAACTTTTGCAAAATTTATCAGAAGATAAAGTATTTATTAAGGATGGTAAAGTGTGGTGGAAATGTTTAAACTGCGGATATATATATGAATCAGTAAAAGCATTGGAAATTTGTCCTGCTTGCTTACATCCTAAAGCATTTATGCAATTAAAAGAAGAAAATTAATAACATTATTCAAAACAAACAATCAAAAAATGAAACAACATATTGTAAAAATAATTTCAATAAAACATATAACACCAGATGTTTTACAAATAATTACTGAAAAACCTTATCAATATAATTTTATTCCTGGACAAGCTACTTTTATATCAATAAACAAAGATGGCTGGCACAATAAAAAAAGACCCTTTACTTTTACAAGCTTGCCTGACAATGATTTCTTAGAGTTTATAATCAAAATATATCCTTCACATAAAAGTGTTACAAACGAACTTCTGCAATTGGGAAAGAATGATTGGTTACTTATACATGATGTTTTTGGAACAATAAATTATAAAAGTGAAGGTGTATTTATAGCAGGTGGTGCAGGAGTTACTCCTTATATTTCAATATTTAGGCAACTTCAATCAAAAAATATAATTGCAGGCAATAAATTAATATTTGCTAATAAAACAAAAGCTGATATTATTAACGAAGTGGAATTTAAGAAACTATTAGGTGATAATTTTATCAATATTTTATCTGATGAGAAAGTTGATAAATATGCTTTTGGGCAAATAACAGAAGAATTTCTTAAAACATATATTACCGACACCAATAAAAATGTATACGTCTGCGGACCACCTCCAATGATGGAAGCTATCGAAAAGTTTTTATCCAATTTACATATTGATAAAAGTTTAATTATTAAAGAGGTATTTTAAAATAATAAAATGAAAAAGCTAGAAAACAAAACAGTTTTTATAACAGGAGGATTATCAGGAATAGGAAAAGCATGTGCATTTGCAGCAGCCAATGAAGGAGCAAATGTTGCAATTGTAGATTTAAAATCTGATGAGTCATCAAAAATAATTGAAGAGTTAAAACAAATAAACCCCAAAGCAATTTTTATTGAATGTGATGTTTCAGATTTCAACCAAGTTCAAGTAGCTATTCAAAAGGTTATAAGCACATTCTCGTCTTTAGATGTGGCTTTAAACAATGCAGGTATTGGAGGTAAACCAAGTAAAATTGGAGATATGACAGAAGAAGCCTGGTTAAAAGTAATTGGAGTTAATTTAAATGGAATCTTTAATTGCATGAAACATGAATTGGAACAAATGTCAAAACAAGGCAAAGGAGTTATTATAAATATGTCGTCAATACTTGGGAAAGTAGCTATAGCAGGATCATCACATTATGTAGCTGCAAAACATGGAATAATAGGTTTGACACAATCTGCCGCTCTCGAATATGCAACAGATAGTATACGTATAAATGCAATTTGCCCAGGATTTATAGATACACCTTTGCTTAATAAATTAGATTTTAGTAAACATAAAGACATAAAACAACATCTTATTAATTTGCACCCAATGAATCGTTTGGGTAATTCAGAAGAAATTGCATCTGGGTTTATTTTTCTTGCAACTGATGATAGTTCATTTATTACAGGGACATCATTGGATATTGATGGAGGATATTTAATTCAATAAATATTTTTAAAAATGGAAAAATTAATTACAAAAGTAAAAGATGGAATAGTAAGAGCCGAATATATTGAAGTAGAACCCAATGTTCGACTACATATTACAGATGCCGGATAAGGTAGACCTATTGTATTAATACATGGTTGGCCTTTAAGTGATGAAATGTATGAATATCAATACAACGAACTTATAAATAATAATTTTCGTGTAATCGGTATTACCTTAAGAGGTTTTGGTAAATCGGATAAGCCTTATAGTGAATATAATTATGATATTCATGTTGGTGATATTAGAAAAGTGCTTAGTAAACTAGGTATTGTAGATGCCATTTTAGGTGGTTTTTCAATGGGAGGTAGTATTGCTATTCGTTTTGCTTCAGTTGATAATGGAGTTCATATTTCAAAGCTGGCATTGTTTGGAGCAGCAGCTCCAATTTGGACACAGAGGAATGATTTCCCCTATAATCTTCCAATAAGTGTAGTTGATGACTTAATTGAAATGAATTACAAAGATAGACCCATGTTAATATCAAATTTTGCCAAGATATTATCTGCTACCGAAACTTCGTTAAATGTTGGGATAGGTAATTGGTTAAACGGAATTTGCATGAGTGCATCATTTTATGCAACGGCTCAATGTTTAATAGCTTTACGTGATACAGATCTTAGAAAAGACTTAGCTAAAATAACAATTCCTACCGTAATAATGCATGGTAAAAAAGATAAAATTTGTTCATTCGATTTAGCTGAACAAATGAAGGCAGGCATAGCAAACTCTCATATAATAGCTTTTGAAAACAGTGGACATAGTTTATTTCTAGAAGAAACCACTAAATTCAACACTGAATTAATTAAATTTGCTAAAAGCTAATATGAAAACGTTTTTTGCTTTCATTAAAAATAAAAAATTAGTAAATCTGTGAATGATGTAACTCTTATCATTAATTATGTAATACTATTTCATAGAAACAGACCTAATTTTGCATCTTTAAAAAAATCATTCAAACTGTACCGCCAGAAGCGGAAATTTAATAATAATAATCAATGGAAACAATTATCAAAAATCACAAAAAAGCAGCAACACATTTAGAGGAAGCTGCAAAACTTCATCAAGAAGCTGCAAAGCATCATGAAGCAGGGAGCCATGATAAAGCTCATGAATGTACAATTAAAGCACATGGTCATACGACTCATGCTTGTGATTCTCAGAAAGAGATTCTTAAACAACATGCAACTGTAAAATAATTAATTATTGATGAGTAATTATCAAACTTAATTTATTAAAAAGCACTTCCTTATTAAATGGAAGTGCTTTTAATTAAAAACATAAAAAATGAAAAAGAAAGAAGTTGAAACAAAAACAAAATGGTCAATAGATCATGATCATAGCATTATTGAATTTAAAGTTAGACATTTAATGATGATGCATGTAAGAGGCGAATTCAAAACATTTGATGCAAGTATTTATACTAATGACAAAGACTTTAAGACCTCCGAAATTGATTTGTGGATTGATGTAGCATCAATATCTACAGGAAACGAAAAAAGAGATGACCATTTAAAGAGTCAGGATTTCTTTGACATAGCACAACATAAACAAATTACATTTAGGGCAAGTACAATAAGTGCAGCAGATGCTGATGGTGTGTGCGAAATATGGGGAGAATTAACAATTTTGGGTATCACTAGAAATGTAAAATTAGATATTCAATTTGGTAGTATTATTTATGATCTTTCCGGAAATCTAAAAACAGGCTTTTCTATAAGTGGAATGATAAATAGAAATGAATGGGGACTAAATTGGAATGCATCATTGGATAATGGCGGTTTTATGGTTGGCGAAGATGTGGTAATTACATGTGATATTGAGCTTATATGTGTTAGCCAAAATAATTTGATTATGGAATTGGAACCTACAACTGATAGATTAAGTTCTAAATAATTAATTAAAACATAAATTTTATCACAATTTTTTTAAAAGACATTAATTTTAAATCTGTGAATGATGCAATATATTTCATTAATTATGTAACACGAACACTAAGTAACAGACCTAATTTTGCATCTTTAAAAATAATACAAACTGTACCGCCAGAAGCGGAAATTTTAATTTAATAAAAAATGGAAACTATCATTAAAAATCACAAAAAAGCAGCAACACATTTAGAAGCAGCTGCAAAACTTCATTTAGAAGCTGCAAAGCAACATGAAGAAGGTAAACATGAAAAAGCTCATTATAGCTTAATTAAAGCGCAGGGGCATACGACTCATGCTTGTGATTCTCAAAAAGAGATTCTTAAACAACATGCAATTACTAAATAATTAAAAATGATGAGTAATTATCAATTTTAAATTTAAGTAAGTAGCACTTTTGTTTTTCTTATCGAAAGTGCTGCTTATTTTTAAAACAATATTATGGGAACAATAATCGAAAATCATAAAAACGTTGCTAAACTTTTATAGGAAGCAGCTATTTACCATCAGGTAGCTGCCAGACTTCATGAAGCAAATAACCATTACAAAGCTAAAAAAAGAACTTTAATTGCTATAGACAACTCAACACAAGCTTGTAATATTCAAAAAGAAATTTTTAAACAACAATATTTAAATACATAAATAAATTAATTCAAATGAAAATAAAAATAATCGCAACAGTATTAATACTGTTATTTTGTGGAACAATGGTATCTGCTCAAAACAATACCAAATCAAATAAAAAACAACCTGGACATGTAAAAAAAGAACTTCAAAAGGATTCTGTTTATTATACTTGTTCATCGCATCCTGAAATAAGACAGGAAAATCCGGGTTTATGTCCAAAGTGTGGTTTGATACTTGAAGAAAAGACTGTTTCTAAAACAAAAAATCAAAAAAAAGGAATGAACAAACAATATTCTTGCAAAATGCATCCTGAAGTTTGTATGGATAAACAAGGACATTGTCCTAAGTGTGGTGAACTTCTTGTAAAAAAGACCTCTCAAAATACGGATACTAAAACTGCAGATAAAGATGTTGTAAAAACATATACTTGCACTATGCATCCTGAAGTAATAAAAGATAAACCAGGTGCTTGCCCTAAGTGTGGAATGGAACTTGTTGAGAAAAAACAAAGTGTTGATGTAAAATAATTAAGTAATTATAAATTGAAACATAATCTTAATACGGAAAATATTAATAATTATTTTGAGGGGGATTTAAAGTAAAAACAAAGTGTATATTAAATAAGTAAGAACGTGTTTTAAATGTAGAAGAGCTTCAACAAATTAATGTTGAAGCTCTTTTTTTTAATTTAAATTTGCAATTCGCTCAATTTCATGAGCAATATTTTCAGGAGAAAGTACATAATCAATATAACCACTTGCTATTGCACTCTCTGGCATATCGGGTTGTATAGCAGTTTCGGGTTTTTGTGCTATTGTAATTCCACCTACTTCTTTTATTCCACTTAAAGCTTCGGCTCCATCACCATCATATCCTGATACTATTACTGCTATAAGTTTGCCATTCCAATGTTTTGTTACCGATTTTAGAAATACTGTTATTACATCCGACCATCCTCTAGGTTTAGAAATAGGTTTTAATATGAATTCATTATTTAATACATGTAAGTCTCTTTTGGCAGGAATTATATATACATTATTAGGATTAATATCAAGTTTATCAGTTATCAAATTTACAGGCATATCAGTATACTGTGGTAGAATTTCGTGCAAAAGTGTGGCAACTATTCTCAAATGATTAACAATAACAATAGCAACTCCCATGTTTGATGGCAAATTCTTTAGTAATCTAATATAGGCATCCAGACCACCAGCCGAACCTCCCACACAAACTATTGGAAAATCTTTAATTGATTCATTACTATTAATTATTGCTTTCATCTTTAATTCTTCTTAATATTATTTATTAGTCGTTGGCAGTGATCAATTAGTTTTTTGTCAAGATCATTAAGTAAATTAGTGTTTTCAACTTTTATGTATATCCCTAAACTCATTTTGTAATGCTTTGCTTTGAATTCATTTCGTGCTGCCTCTATTCTAATTAAATCAAATTGCACACTAAATTCTTTATGAGCACTTTTGGTATATTCTTTTAATATACATTCATTAAGTTCTGAAAGTTCCTTTAGTTTGATACATTCTCCTTGAAAAAAATCTTCGATTAAAAAATTAAAATCTTGTAAAATATGTTGAAATGCTAATAGTTTATCTGCTGTCTGAAAGCCATGAAAATTTCTTTTGTCAGCATACCCAAGTTGATCTATATAATAATCGTGATACGTTTTTAAATTATCAATTTGATAATCTACTCTGCCAACTTCAGGGAGGTAATTTATTATAAATTGTTTATTCTCTTTTTTATAAGTAGCTATATTAAAAATGCCTACAAAGTTTTCTTCGTTTTCGTAATTATCAAATTTAAAACCATGTTGTATTAAAAACGGTTCTAATATCTGAATTCCTTTTGTTAAATCTAATAAAGCTTCCATTACTTTTAATTATTGTACAAAGATACGACATTTTTCTATTTATTCCTTAATTTATTTTATTTTGTGCTTTAAAAACTCTAGTTTTTTTCTTTTTAAGTGTTGTTTCTTCACCAGTGTTTATTTTAGCGTAAGCGTGCGTAAACTCAGCACCAAACAATACTATCATTGTTGAATATGAAACCCATAATAAAATTAAAATCACAGATCCTGCGGTACCATATCCAATTGCCGGATTGGCTTTACCAAAGTATAATCCTAAAGCTAATTTACCAATTTCAAATAAAAATGCTGTTACTAACGAGCCAATTCCAACGTGTTTCCATTTTATTTTTGCATCTGGGAATAACTTAAACATTATTGCAAATAAAATTGAAAGTATTGTAAATGATAAAATGGTATTTACCACATTTAGTACTAGCACAAACGAATCGGAAAAGTGACTAGATAACCAAAACCCAAATGCAGATAATAATGTGGATATTACTAGCGATACTATCAACATAAATGCGATGGATATTATCAACCCAAACGAAAATACACGCACCATTATTAAATGCCAGATATCTATTTTGGTTTCATCTTCTTTAACTTCCCATATAATATTCAACGACTTTTGAAATTGTGCAAATACACCGGTTGCACCAAAAAGCATAGTTATAATCCCTACAACTGTTGCCCATAAAGTATTTTGAGATTCACTTACTTTTATTATCATATTTTGGATTTGTTCGGCAGTATCCTTACCCAAAGTGCTGGTAATTTGAGAAGATAGATGTTTACTCATTGCTTCTTGTCCGAAAAAATAACCTGACAGCGTAACAATTACTATTAGTAATCCTGGCAATGCAAATATTGCATAATAGGCTATAATTGCGCTTTCGCGAAATGGATCTTTTGAAAACCAATTCTTGAACGCTATTTTAAAAGCTGAGAGTATATTTAATAGATGATTTTTCATTGGAGTATTTTGTATTTAAATCAAACATTATTTTTTTATTTTATGTATTGATTTC
>CAIWDQ010000427.1 GCA_903911455.1 uncultured bacterium | reverse complement strand
ATATAGCAATGAGTGTGGATGGTTATATCGCAAAACCAAATGATGACCTAAGTTTTCTTTCAATTGTTGAAAAAGAAGGAGAAGATTATGGTTATAATGATTTTATTAAAGAAATTGATACTGTAATTATGGGTCGGAAGACCTATGATTGGGTTATGAATCAGGTAAGTGAGTTTCCTCATGCTGACAAAGAAACTTATATTATTACAAGAACATTAAAACCATCAGTAAATAAAATTAATTTTTATACTGATAATATTAAAGAGCTTATCCTAAAACTAAAAAATACTGAAGGTAAAAATATATTTATTGATGGTGGTGCAGAGATCGTTAATTTATTATTAAAAGACAATTTAATTGATGAATATATTATTTCAATAATTCCCGTAATGCTTGGCGATGGGAAAAGATTATTTAATAAGGGATTCGAGGAAAAGAATCTTAAACTTATTTCATCAAAACAATACGAAAAAGGACTTCTACAACTGCATTATATAACAATAAATTAAAATTAAAAACCACAATTTAGTGATTCATTAACAGAGATTGTTAATTATTCAAAAATTAATAAATAATTAACAAAATAAACATCGTAAAATTGTATTTCTAATTTAATTATTAGCACTTTTGTAAAATATTTAGAAAATCAAATTCACAAATAAAAAGTTACTTATGAAAAAAATTGTATTTATTATTGTAATGGCATTCATGTTTACATTGATAAGCCATAAATCATTTAGTCAGATACCGACTTATAGTATAAGTCAGGTGAAAAACACAAACACACAGGGTGTAGCTGACTCTTTAAATGTATATTGTAAAATGATTGGAGTGATTAATAGCATAAATTATACTACAACAGGTTTGCAATTCTACATTTTGGATCAAACAAATGGAATTTATGTTTATAAATCCTCTGCTTTAACAGGATATACCTTTACAAAAGGTGATTCAATAAGAGTTATTGGATTATTATCTCAAGTTAATGGTATGCTGGAGATTGTTCCTGATTCAATTGTTGTGTTAGCATCTAACGGGATACAACAATCACCAATAACAATTAATCAACTTACTAGCGATACACTTGAATCAAGGTTGGTGAAGTTTACTAATCTTAAATATTTAAGTGGATGGTCATCAGGAGGAACCACCAGAACTGTTTATACTTTGCATGGAGTTGATACAATTATCTATAGATTTACATCAAACTGTAATATACGCAATACAGCGGCACCTACTGCAACAGTAACATTCTCTTTGGCAGGATTTGATAATCAATCTGCAACAACAACACCTCCTTACGTTGGTGGTTATAGATTATATCCAAGAGATAGTTTTGATCTGGTTATAAATTACACTAATCCTGTAATACTTACTAACGGAAATTCGTTGATTACACAAAATTCAGCAACAGTAAGTGGAAATATAGTTACAGATGGTGGGCATGCAATTACTACAAAAGGCTTTTGTTATGATACTTTAGCAAGTGCGGACACTACAAAAGCACATATTACAGTTTCTGGAAATATAGGAACTTATTCAGGGAATATTTCAGGTTTGTTAGGTGGTAAAACATATCATTACAGAGCTTATTGTATTAATTCAACAGGTGTTTATTATGGTAATGATACAACTTTTACAACTTCAGCAGTACCTGTACTTCCAATTGTTACTACTTATAATGTTACAAATTACTCATATAATTATGCAGTAGCATCAGGACTTATTGTTAGTAATGGTGGTGATACTGTTATTACAAAAGGTATTTGCTGGAGTACTAATTCAACTCCTACTTTATCAGATTCTGTTCATTTTGATACTGGAACTGCTAATATTTATTCTGACACATTAAAAAATTTAACTCAAAACACAACATATTATGCAAGAGCATTTGCAACAACTGCAGTAGGAACAGGATATGGTAATATTGTATCATTTACAACAGTAAAGCTTCCTACTTCATATTCAATTTCACAAATAAGAACTGTTAATGCAAATGGTGTGGCAGATTCATTAAATGTAAACTGTAAGCTTGTAGGTGTTGTACATAGTGTTAATTATGGTGCTACAACTTCATTGGCCTTCTATATCTGCGATGCTAACTCAGGAATATATGTTTATAGAAATAGCAGTAACTTAGGATATACAGTGAAAAGAGGTGATATGTTAAGAGTTATTGGTAAAATTACTCAGGTAAACGGTCTTATTGAAATAGCTCCGGACTCAATTGTTGTAATATCATCTGGTAACACATTAAATACACCTATAGTTGTAACAACTTTGAGTGAAGCTAATGAATCACAACTTATTAAAATGACTAATCTTTATTATTTAAGTGGATGGCCAACAACTGCAGGAGGAACTGCAACTGTAAGAGCATTACATAATAATACTGATACTATTACATTAATGATAAGCAGATATTCTGTTGGATTGCAAGGGAAACCTGCTCCTGTTGATACATTTACAGTAATTGGAATGGAAAGTCAGAATGATGCTTCTTCGCCATATTTAACAGGTTATACGATTTATCCAAGAGACTCAATGGATATTATCATTACTGGTCCGTTGGGTATTAATGAACTTGCAACAAAACCTATTTATAATATATATCCTAATCCGGGCAACGGGAATTTTAAAATTGCATTTAATAAGAATATTGATGCAGAAATAAGAATATTCTCAATGATAGGAACTATGGTTGAAGAAAGAACAATTAAAGCTTCAGATACAGATTTTAATATTTCTGCATACGGTAAAGGGATGTATTTGATTGAAATTACTGATACTAAAACTGGATTAAGTACAACTGAGAAGTTGATAGTTCAGTAAAGAAATTCATTAAAGTAATATAAATTAAAAGCTCACTGGGTTCAGTGAGCTTTTTTATTTGAGATTGGATAAAATTAATTATTGATTAAATAAATAATAGTATCTTTGCATAAATATTTCTAGTAAAAATAAATAGATTAAAGTCTTTAAGAAAGACATTTTTCAGAAAGAAATAATACACCAAACCCACTAAGATTACTCTTAGACCTCAATTTATACCCACGAGGGAATTCGTTGCCGTTTATCAGTTTATTTTAATTCGTTTAAGAATTATTAAATTCAGTTAATAATAAATAAAAGAAGAAAGAAATGGTTGACATAGGAGTTGATTATGAAAGTGTAGAAATAGCAGATGAGTATTTCCCTACAGATGAAGTTAACGCAGCATTCGTTAATCTACAATATATATGGAGTTTTGGTTATAGTTTCACAGTAGATAAAATTAGTAAAGATAATTTTAGAATTTCAGTTTCAATTTCTCATAATGTTAATGAAACTAATATTGATAAAACCACAATTATAAAGTTGCAGGTAATTACAGCTTTTAAAGTTACAGGTGTATTTAATGAAATTGATAAACCTGAAGTAATAAAAGTTCTATTAGAAACAGCACAATGGATTACCAGAGGTGTATATGCCGCCAAATCAGAAGGTAGTATTTATGCTACTGTTTTAGCTGCCGAATTAGATGTTAAACAATTAGAGGAAAACATTAAAAATACTTTGAAACATGAGTGGAATTAAAGAAATGACAATTGCAACTACCGGTATTAATTTCTCAAGGTACTTTATTCACCCTGATTATGAAAATCAACAAATAATTACGAAGAAAGATATTTATTGGGAGATATACATGGATTATAAACTAGGTGAAAGAACACCTGAGAAAGATGTATTAATAATTACTCAGAATATTAAGTTATTTAGAAAAAAAGACAAGATACATATTAGTGGACTTATTGCAAAAAGTACTTTCATTGTAACTGCTGGAATCCCATTTGACCAAAAATTAAGAATGTTAGGTCATCTGATAAACATAAATATTGGTCATTTATTGGGAGGTTGGGTAGTAAAACAAGAAAACATATCCATGTCATTTATTATACCAAGTCATTTCTATAGATTTGAAATGTTAGAAACAGGAATGAAAAAGTTTATATTTGAACATTGGGATTAGTACCTCTCCTAAATCCTCTCCAATTCTTCGACTTAGCTCAGTAACCGAGGAGAGTACTTTAATACAGAGATATTTAATACTTAATTTAAAATCATTTATTAATAAAATAACAATATGGAATGGGTAGCATCAAGATTATATGAAATTGAAGTTCTGGAAGAGTACTTTAATGAAGAAAATTTAAATAAAGAGAAAGTTGATCACAGATTTAGGTGGCTGATTTTACATAACTATACAATAAAACCAGCTGAAGGTGGGAATATGAAAATACTAATTGAGATAGATTATAAATTACCTCATTTTTATTTTCCTGAAAACATTATAATAGCAATTAAAACATGTTCAAAATTTATAGTTAAAGGTGAACTTGGCATTCAATCAAGAATGGATTTTATGGCACAAATAATGACAATTAGTATGTGCAATTTGCAAGGTTATTTTATAGCAAAGACCGAAGGTACTGATCTTGTAGATGCAATGCCACCAACGTTTGATTTTAATACAGTTAAAAACAATTTTAAATACAGATTAGAAGATGAATGGAAATGATACTATAACTATAACAGGGAAAGGTGTTTCTTTTCCTTATTTTTACAATAATCCTACTATTGAAGTAGAAGATCTGATTGTTGGAAAGGATTTAAGTTGGGCAATTAATGTTGGCTTTACTATTGGTAAAAGAACTTTCGGCAAAGAAGAGTTAAAGATTAGCATAACAGTTAATCTTCTTAGGGCTTCTGATAATGTTGAAATTAGCACACTTGAAATTGAAAGTAATCATGATGTATTTGCTCCAATTGATTTACCACAGTTACATAAGTTTAATTTACTTAATATGTATATGAATGCAGCAATTGGACAACTGCAAGGTGGATGGGTAGCTAAACACAATAATCAAACTCTTAAATTAAATTTACCTCCAATTAATATTAGTGAAGCATCTTTTGTTGAGGATTTGAAGAAGAAAATAGCTGAAAAATGGGGGTGATGTGGAAGAAATAAACTAAGTGTTTTAATAAAATAATCTATAAAAATCAAAAGGCTTCACAAAAAACCAAATGTTATTTATTTATCATATATTTAACACCAAAGAAGAATAAGTACCGCTTATTTGAATATAAATAGTAACTTTGTAAGAAATTTCTAATAAATAAAAAAGTCTTTAAGAGAGACATAATTAATTTACAAAAGAAATAATCAACCTAACCCACAAAAAATCCGATAAGACCCAATTAAAAGCCACGTGGTTATAATTGTAGTTTGACAGCTTTTTTTAATTCGTTAAAGAATTATTCAGAAACAATTAAAACTAAAGAAATGAAAAAAACAATTATTACAGCAAGTGCTTTAAGTGCAAAGACCCAACATGGAAGCAAAAGTTATGCAGGTTTTATGGGCAACTTTTCAAAACTAATCTCTGCATGTCAGGCAATAGGGATAAAATACGACCCTGCAAATCCTGGACTTGCAATAGCACAGTTAATATTATTACTTGATCTGCTTTATGCCAAAAACAAAGCAGTAATTGATCTTCTAGAGCCTTATAAAAATGCTCTTCAGTCACGAAATGCTGCTTATAGCATTATGTCGGTATACAAAACTCAGATATTAAATACTCTCAAAGCTTCGGCTGATGTAACCCCTGCTCAAGTATTAACTGCTGTTAATCTAGGAAAAAAAGTAGATGGGACTCGTATTGATCCTATTAAAGATGCTCCACTTCCTCCAGTAACAGAGCCAACTGATATTACTACAACTGAAGATGATGTTGCTTTAATTGAGCATAACTCTGTTTCTTTCCAACAATTTGAGATTAGAATGAATAATTTCTTAATATTTTTTACTTATGTCACTAGTCTGGCTTGTTATAAAACCAACAAAATAGAATTACAGCTTCTTGCCATTCAAGCTTATTATGATACACTCCCAATATTGAATTCTGCAGCACAATTATCGAGCAAGCACATGGGAATTGCCCGTCAGGCTAGAAATGTTGCTTTTTTTGATGAATTAATTGGAGCTCGCCATATAGGAACTCAGGTTAAGAATTATATATCAGGAGATTTCAAAACAAAAAGCACAGAGTTTAAATCTGTAAAAGGATTGGCTTTCCCTGACTTGAGGAAGAAATAAATGGGAATCAATTAAGAATTAAGAATTTTATTAAGGATATAAAGGCTTTCGGAAGAGAGCCTTTTTTGTTAGGGGTAATTAAGAAATCAATTTTAAATCAATTTATATTGATTTTATAATTATTTTTGCATTCATAATTATTAATGATTTTAGTTAACATTATAGCTAATTGAATAATCAATTTAAGTCATAAAAATGAAAAGAATATTTTTGTTTCTAATTTTAATTTCATTTAATCTTTTTGTAATAGGTCAAGATTTAAATAAATCTGATTCGTTAGCTATAATTATTCCCGATTCCATTACAAACAATGCTTATTCATTTGCAAAATATCTTAAAAATAATTTAAAAACAGATGATAAAATTGTAAGGGCGTTATATGTTTGGTTAGGGACAAATATTACTTATGATTTAGACCAATTAGATAGTATTGAAATGTTAGTTGTTAAGAATAATTATGAAGGTTTTACAGCTTATACTCTTAAAAACAAAAAAGGTGTATGTACAAATTACGCGTCTGTGTTTAATACTATTTGTAAACTTAATGGCATAAAATCATATATCGTTACCGGTTACACTAAACAATTTGGCGAAATTGATCTTAAAATTAGTCATGCTTGGAATGTTGCTAAAATAGAAAATAAATGGTACTTGTTTGACCCAACATGGGGAGCCGGATTTATAAGATTCGAACGTTTTCACAAGAAGTTTACTTTTAATTATTATAAAATTAATCCTGATACTTTAATAAAATCTCATATTCCTTTTGATCCTATCTGGCAATTAAAAGATTATCCTTTATCTCATAAAGATTTTTTAACAAATTCTTTTAATCAGAATACTCAAATTGATTTTAATGATAGTATTGAAAAGTATTTAAGTTTATCTGAAATCAATAAAATTAAAACTGCATTTGAGCGATCAAAGCAATATGGGTTAGATCAACCTCTTTTAAATAAATATTATAATCGCAATAAAGATTATTATAAAAAATACACTCAATGGTATTATATTGAACAATATAATTTAGCTGTTAATGAATTAAATGAAGCAATTAGTATATATAACAAATATATTAAAAATAACAGAAACAAATCTCAGAATTCTAAAATTAATGAGATAATTTTAAAGATAAATATAAGTAAAGAATTTTTAAGAAATACATCTTCGGAGGCAATTGATCAATTAAAGATTGATAAATTGAATACCAATATTTTGAATTTTGAAAAATTTATCTTGTCGTTAAAATCAAAACAACCTAAAAAATAAAAGAAATAGATTATGAAACTAATTTATATCTCTATAATTTTGACCACCTTATCATCTTATATTTATTCACAAAATACTAATAATTTATTT
>CAIWDQ010000426.1 GCA_903911455.1 uncultured bacterium | reverse complement strand
GCTTTGCTTTCATTAAAATAATGACATATGAAATACACAATATGCATATTATATCATTGATATATAATGATTAATTTATAATACCTTGAGCTGGCTTGCAGGATTTAGGTTTTACATTAGATTGGTTACGTGCCACAAATAAGAAAGCAATAAGCGATTTACCGCCAATATGGCCACCTTGAGGATTAGTTTCTGCTAACTTTGCAGCAATTGCGTTATCCCTAAAGCTGACCTTAACAACAACAGAGTATGTATTTGTTTCACTATTATTTGATGCTTCAATAATTTGTTGATCAACAATAAACTCATCAGGATGGGCTTCAAAATAACCTTTTGTATGTTTATAAACGTTAAATTTAGCTGTATCAAAATCTGCTGTGTAGCGCTCCCATGCATTTACAACAGCATTAGCAATTGCTTTTTGTTTAATCTCTTGGCTCGGTTCACTGTTAAACATACCTGATTCAAAATTTACATCACCTTTTGCTGTGATATCTTTAGCGGAACAAGTTCCATTAAAAAAGAAGAAAAAGATAATAACGCATGATGTTAGTTGATTTTTAAACCGCATTGCTAAACCTCATTTACTTGCAGTGATTAAGAACTTTTAGAAATCCTTCGAATTGCTCTTCAGGATCTGATTTGCTTTCTATCCATGTATCTAACCAATCCGAATCAGGTTTATTTATTTGTTCAGTAAATATTCTTAGCGATTCCATGATTGATTCTATATAGCGAGATTTATCATCAGGATTATTTATTGATTTTGATATGGTCACGGGTAATGCATAACGAAAATCCAAATCAATCGAAGTAGATCCCATTTGCTGCTGCTCAGATTTGATATTAATTTTGCTTACATAAACAAAAGAGTTATCTACGGAATTTTCACCTACCTTTTCCTTAATAAGTTTCTTTAATTCTAGAGAGACAATATAGTCAGGAGTAGGGATTTCTAATTGGAATCTACTTCCATCGGATAAACTTAATGCAAGCCTACTTATAGATTGATCTTTCCACGTATGCCCTGTTTTATCCCCATTGACGGCTAGATCTGATTTGTTTTTAGTTTCTGGAACGAATGGCAACATTGATACATGTTGATTTTTAGATAGGTACTTATCAAAGCTTCTCGCAATCAGTGCCTCCATATCTTTATTGGTTTGATTTTGCTTCTTCATTAAGTTAGCAAGTGCATCAGGCACAGTCACTTTTATAGTTTGTATTTTTAGCTTATAGCTTGGGGCAATTGTGATGTCATTTAATCGCATAACGATTTCAGTAATAAAACTTTTCTTTTTTGGATTTTTATTTATATACAATTCTTGTACAAGTGCCGCTAATTCTTCATTATTCAGCTCATGATCTGGTGCATCTAATAATTGTGCCGTTAATGGATATGAACTAATCACAGTCATTTTCTGCAAATTAAATAAAATCAGTTGGCCTCTTAAAGTAATTGCAACTTTGAATCGCTTACCAATCTTCTCTTGAGAAATGTCTTCTGAATCCAGCATAATCGCCGCTGAAATAGCATCATCATTCTTTAATTCATTTCTTTCAGTTGTAATTTCTAATTTAGGATTATGGACTGACTTTAATGCTGCACGAGCTGCATCATCAAGTATGGTTTTATCCAATGTTTTCCACAATTTTGAGGTATATGGGAAATTGACTTCATTTGTGCTCTGTTCACCCGTAAGCGAAAAGCCTTGAAAATTTATTTTTGTAACTTTAGTATCTGTTTTAGTATCTATTTTAAAATCTGAAGTCGTTTTTGTTGGAGCAGTCGAACAGCCACTAACAAATAATACAATTAGTATGTAGATAGGTAGGTAGGTAGGTAGGTAGGTAGGTAGGTAGGTAAAGATTGCCTTACTTTCATACAATATTTCCTTTAAAAACAGAAAGTAATCACTCAGCTAACTAAATGACTCATAAAATGAAACTCTATTGATTACAACACACTAATTATAATAATCATATATTTATTAATGTAATTTGAAGAAGCGGTCACTTTAAAATGACAGCCGTGCTTAATTTGAATCCACCAAGGTAATAAACATTAGCCTAAGAGAGGCATATACGGTACAAGTTAAGCTATGGTTTTCCATCAAGCTATAAAATTCTAAGCGCAATACGCAAAACCCTAAATGGCAGTTATTCTTGATAATAGATGCGCTGTTACCAACCAATAGGACTGCTTATTTGTGAATATCAGGTTGAGCAATCTTTCTATCATGACTATTAACGCAAATAGCTGCCTCAAGAACGAAGCGAACGTATTAGCGCATGCGTTAGTAAAGTTGCTAATACAGTTGCTATCCAATTACGAGTAG
>CAIWDQ010000425.1 GCA_903911455.1 uncultured bacterium | reverse complement strand
GATTTAGGTCGGTGCAAATGTGATTTAGGTCGGTGCAAATACAGGTGGACAATGGGGACATTTTGGACAATTAAATATTTCTTTATAAAAAAAATAATTATATAATGCTGATATGTATCTCTTTGAAATTATTTTTAAAATTTGTTAAAAGTATTTTAAATTAATATTTTTTTTATCTGCATTAAACCAATTATATGTTGTAACTTGCACCCGATATAGGACTTTCGTATAAGCCTACTAATCAGTTAAAATAATTTATTTACTAATAGGAAGGAAATTTATAATGAACAGACCACGATTAAGGAAATTACAGATGTATGAAGCAGTTCTATTGTTTCTACAACTAAACATTATTATTTGGACAGCTTCAGCAGCCTTTACAACAGAGGTTGCGGCTTTGGATGATGGCATTAAAATGATAAAAGAAAAGGACAGGCTTAACAAAAAATCAAATAATGCAACCAAAGGCAAAACACAGAAGCATGATAAAATGATTAAGGACACTTCTACTATCTGCGATGCAGGGGTGGCTTATGCAAGTAGCATAAATGATGATGAATTGAGAGGTAAATTTGATTTTTCGCCACATGATTTGAAAGAAGGGAGTGTTGCTATTGTTATTGCAAGATGTAAGCAGATTGGTACTGATGCAATACCTGTATCAGCAGGTTTGATATTGTGGGGAATGCCAGTAGGACATTTAGCTATACAAATAGCTAGTGTGAATGCTTTTGAGTTGGCTTCACCTAAAGGTAAAGCAATAGTAACTAAGGGTAAGAGTACTAACAAAGAAATGATAAAGGAGTATAAAGTTGTGGATACTCAATTAAAGCAAAGACTTGACAAATTGGTGAACGGTTACCAGGAAACAGCTCCTGAATTTGTGTTGGAATATTATGATCAACGTGTAATTGGTGGCTGGAGTACGCCTCCTGATCCAATACCGCCTGTTGATCCTATTCCGCCAACACCACCGATGGCTTAAGACAAGTGGATTTGGTGAATTGGTAATATTGTGAATTGGCGTTTTAAGAATTGATAATAAGAAGCTCTGTCGTTATTGGTAGAGCTTTTTGTTTTTTATGAAAGAAATTATTGTTTGTATTAAATAAAAAAGTAATTTTACAATTTATTAATAAGAAATATTATGAAAAATATAGTAACCATTTTATTATTTACAACAACCTTATTAGCGTTTTCAATAACAGGATTAAAAGCACAGCAAGCAGTTATTGTGACTGGTGGTAATGCTTTGGGAAGTGGAGGTAATGTTAGTTATTCTGTAGGACAAGTGAATTACATTACTAATACTGGTAATAATGGTTCTGTAGCTGAAGGAGTACAACAACCATTTGAAATTTCAGTTGTAATAGGAATTGAAGAAGCTAAAGAGATTACATTATTATGTTCAGCTTATCCGAATCCTACAAATGATTATTTAATTCTAAAAATAGGAGGTGTATTAAATACACAATGTATTGCATTACTATATGATATAAAAGGTAAGCTAATAGAAAATCAAAACATTGTTTCTAAAGAAACATTTATTGCTATGAGAACTCTTGCCCCTTCTATTTATTTTTTAAAAATAATAAATAATGATAAAGAAATTAAAACATTTAAAATAATCAAAAACTAACCAAAATGAGAAAATTATTTACAATTTTAATGACAGTCTTATTAAGTACTAATGTTTGGTCTCAATCTCCTCAAAAGATGAGCTATCAAGCTGTAATTCGTGATGCAAGTAATAATCTTGTAACAAATCATGCAATAGGAATAAGGATAAGTATATTACAAGGTTCGGTAACAGGAACTGAGGTTTATAAAGAAATATATAACCCAAATCCACAAACTAATTCAAATGGTTTGGTAACTTTTGAAATTGGAGGAGGTATTGCTTTAACAGGAACCTTTACAAATATTGATTGGGCTAACGGTATTTATTTTATTAAAACAGAAACAGACCCAACAGGAGGAACAAATTATACAATAGCAGGAACAAGTCAATTGTTAAGTGTACCTTATGCTTTATATGCTAAAACTGCAGAAAATGGATTTAGTGGAGCTTATTCAGATTTAACAGGTAAACCTACTCTATGGGATAGTACTTATGCAAGTATTAAAAACAAACCTACTTTATTTGATGGACAATATAATAGTTTGACAGGGAAACCAAACTTATCTAATGTTGCAACAAGTGGTAGTTATAATGATTTAACTAATAAACCTTCATTGTTTACTGGGATTTATTCTGACTTAACTGGCAAGCCTATTTTATGGGATAGTACTTGGAATAGTATTAAAAATAAACCTACTTTATTTGATGGACAGTATAATAGTTTAACAGGAAAACCAACTTTTTCAATTGTTGCAACAAGTGGTAGTTATAATGATTTAATTAGTAAACCTACATTGTTTAGTGGTATCTATTCTGACTTAACAGGGAAGCCATCTTTATGGGATAGTACATGGAATAGTATTAAAAATAAACCTATTTTATTTGATGGACAATATAATAGTTTGATAGGGAAACCCGCTTTATCAATTGTAGCAACAAGTGGAAGTTATAATGATTTAGCTAATAGACCAACATTGTTTAGTGGTATCTATACTGACTTAACAGGAAAGCCTGCTTTATGGGATAGTACTTGGAATAGTATTAAAAATAAACCTATTTTATTTGATGGGCAATATAATAGTTTAACAGGTAAACCTACTCTTTCAATAGTAGCAACAAGTGGGAGTTATAATGATTTAATCGGAAAACCTACAATTTGGGATAGCACTTGGACTAGTATTAAAAACAAACCAAACTTTTCAACTGTAGCAACAAGTGGTAGCTATAATGATTTAATAAACAAACCTGCTGGTAATGTTATTGGTGATATGCAATATTGGAATGGAACTGCATGGGTAATGATACCAGTTGGTCAACCAGGGCAATTTTTACAACTTACTTCATTAAACATACCTGCTTGGTCAGGTGCTACATATTCATCTGTTACGACAACTGTTCCATCTTCAATAACATCATCTACAGTAACAAGTGGAGGCAATATTATAAATAATGGAGGTGGAATTATAACTGCACGTGGTGTATGTTGGAGTACAACCTCAAATCCGACAATTTCAAATAATAAAACTTCAGATACTTCAAGTACAGGAATATTTACAAGTTTAATAAGTGGATTATTAGAAAATACAACTTATTATTTACGTGCTTATGCCACTAATAATGCTGGAACAAGTTATGGAAATATTGTTACATTTACTACATTAACAAGTCCAGTAATTGATGTTGATAGCAATATTTATCAAACTGTAAACATTGGCACACAAATATGGATGAAAGAAAATTTAAAAACTACTAAATTTAATAATAATACTGCTATACCATTAGTAACTGTAAATACATTATGGCAAAATCTAACTACATCAGGTTATTGCTGGTATAATAATAGTGCACCCACCTATAAAAACACATATGGAGCACTATATAATTGGTATACCGTAAACTCAAATAATTTATGCCCTACAGGTTGGCATGTGCCAAGTTATAATGAATGGACAATTTTGATTAATTATTTGGGAGGTGTTAGTTTAGCTGGTGATAGTTTAAAATCAGGCAACTTTACAGCAAAAATGGGTGGTGCTCGTTATTATGATGGAACTTTTAATCAAGTTGGGGTAGCTGCCGGCTGGTGGTCTGCTACAGAATATGATACTTCAAATGCTTGGTATTGGGCAATAGATAATAACCAAGGTTCATATGTGCAAAAATTTGATTACTTAAAAGTTGAGGGACTTTCTGTTCGTTGTATAAAGAACTAATTATTTTTTTTAATTAATTTCAACAATTTTGATATTGATAAACAGTCTTATTTTTACTAATAAAATCATAAAAATAAAGAATAGATATGAGCAATATAACTCTAAATAAATAATCATATACATATAAAAAATGAAAATAATAGCAAAAACTAATGAACCTCAAAAATTGATTAATGCAATTGATAAAGCATTT